>CAJMNU010000064.1 GCA_905214855.1 uncultured bacterium
TCTTAAGGGCTGCTTTGGAGATCCTCAATAAAGATTTTACATATGAGGGAATGTTCCGATATTTTAAGACTGGATTTGTGACAGAGGATCAGGAAAAACTGTGCCGTATGGAAAATTATGTGATCGCTTTGGGAATACGGGGATATTCCAGATGGTCTTCTGTGTGGGAGTATCAATATAGAGGTTCTGAGGGATTTGACATGGAGCAGATGAATCAGTTCCGTGAAAATCTGATGCAGCCTCTTGTTCATCTTCGTATGGGATTAAAGAAGAATGGAACCGTGAGAGAATGGCTGAAGGCATTGGTAGGACTTTTGGAAGAGCTTGAGGTGGAACAGCAGCTGGCTCAAAAAAAGCAGGAATTTGAACAGAGACAGGAATGGGGGCTTGCAAAGGAATATGGACAGGTATATGGGCTTTTGATGGAATTGTTTGACAGACTTGCTGGTCTTTTAGGAGAAGAGAAATTGTCAAGAAAAGAATTTTCCGACATTTTGGATGCGGGATTAGCAGAGCTGAAAGTTGGTCTGATACCGGCATGTGTGGACAGAGTGGTAGTCGGAAATGTAAAGAGAACCCGTACTGGTCAGGTAAAAGTCCTGTTTTTTCTTGGTATCAATGAGGGAAAAGTACCATTTGTAAAAGAAAATGGAGGTGTCTTATCAGAGCGTGAACGGCAGCTCTTTGAGGAACATCATATGGAACTTGCTCCTTCTGTCAGAGAAGATGGATTTGAACAGCAATTTTATCTCTATCTGACTATGACAAAGCCATCTGACAGGTTGTATCTTTCCTATGCAATGCTGTCTCCTTCCGGAAAAAGCCGCCGACCATCTTTTTTGATCGCACAGATGAAGAAAATGTTTCCTCTGTTAAAAACGGAAAATACCCGTGAGATGGAAAAAAAGGCAGAAATCTATACCAGACAGGATGCTTGGGATCTGCTTTGTGAGGGGCTGCGTGAGAAAAAAGCGGTGGAAAAAGATACAGAGTTTTTAGAGCTGTATCGGTGGATGTTTGAAGAGAATGATTCAAGGCAAGAGACACTGCGTTTGCTGGATGCAGCTTCCTATTCTTATCAGGGAGAGAAGGGGATCGGAAAGGCAGCGGCAAAAGCGGTGTATGGCACTGTTTTACAGGGAAGTGTGACAAGACTGGAACAGTTTGCCTCCTGTGCCTATGCACATTTTTTGAAATATGGTCTGGAACTTTCTGCACGTCAGGAATATAAACTGGAGGCAATCGATATCGGTAATCTTTTCCATAATTCCATTGAGATGTTTTTTGGAGAGATGAAGAAAAGAAATCTTCCTTTTCGGGATCTGACAAAGAAGCAGAGAGAGGAAATGGTTTCCTTCTGTGTACAAAATTGTGCAAAAGAATACGGGAATACCATTTTATCCAGTTCCGCACGCAATGCATGGCTTGCAGGAAGAGTGGAGCGGATCACAGATAGGACGATCTGGGCTTTATGTGAGCAGTTAAAAAAAGGAGATTTTGAGCCATCTGGCATGGAAGTCAGTTTTTCATTCGCAGATAATCTGAAAGCGATGCGGATCGCATTGTCAGAGGAGGAAGAGTTGAGACTGAAAGGAAGGATCGACCGCTTGGATGTGTGTGAGGATGAAGACCATGTTTATGTCAAGATCATCGACTACAAATCAGGCAGTACAGGGTTTGATCTTGCTGCATTCTATAGGGGAACACAGTTACAGCTTGTTGTATATCTGGACGCCGTGATGGAGATGCAGGAGAAGAGAACAGATAAAGAAGTCATCCCAGCAGGTATTTTTTATTATAATATCGGAGATCCTGTCGTGGAGGCAGAGGCAGGAGAGATACCTACAAAAGAAGAAGCAGAGGAACAGATGTTAAAGGCACTGAGGATGAATGGTCTGGTAAACAGCAAACTGGAAGTGATCCGCCATCTGGATCATTCCATAAAGGAAGAATCTGATGTCATTCCAGTTGTTCTAAAAAATGGTCTGGTACAGGAAGGGCGTTCCAGCGTTGCAAATGCAGAACGTTTTGAACTGTTGAGACAATTTGCCAGAGAAAAACTCAAAACTATGGGACAGGAGATCTTAGAGGGAAAAGATGAGGCACGTCCTGTCAAACAGGGAATGAGAACAGCCTGTGATTACTGTCCATATCATCCGGTTTGTGGATTTGATTTAAAGACAGATGGTTTTTCTTACAGAGTATTTCCTAAAACAACACCGGAGGAGGTCTGGAAAGAGATGGAGAAAAATTGCGGCAATCTGGATGAGAGAGAGAAAATTGCAGATTCTGATGAGAAACTGTATGAGAACAGGAAAACTCAGGATAATGAAGGGGAAGAAAAGAAAGGGGAAAATGCATGAGCGGTGTATCATGGACAAAAGACCAAGAGAGAGTGATTCGTACACATGACCGAAATCTGTTGGTATCGGCAGCAGCGGGGAGCGGAAAGACAGCGGTGTTGGTACAGCGCATTGTCGATATGGTCACAGATGAAGAGAATCCGATGGATGTAGATGAACTTTTGGTAGTGACATTTACCAATGCGGCAGCATCTGAGATGAGAGAGAGAGTAGCTGATGCATTGGCAAAACTTTTGGATGAAAATCCACAAAACCGCCATGTAAAGCGTCAAAATACCTTGATCCATCAAGCGCAGATCACGACGATAGACAGTTTTTGCCTGTATGTGATACGAAATTATTTTAATCAGCTAGATATCGATCCCTCTTTTCGTATTGGAGATGAAGGAGAGTTGAGGCTGCTCCTTGCAGATGTGATGGAAGAGATGCTGGAAGAGCATTATCAAAAAGGGGATAAAGATTTTGCAGATTTTGTGGAGACTTATTCCAGAGGGAAGGCAGACAGTGGGATTGATGAGTATATTTATCAGGTCGTAGAGTTTGCCAGAAGTACTCCATGGCCACAGAAATGGATGAAGGCTTGTGAAAAAGAAATCGCAGTCGAGAGTGAGGAGAAACTGGAAAAGACATCATGGATGGCATATCTTCTGGAGGATGTGAGAAGACAGGCAGGGGAGCTGCTTGGACTTGTGGAAGAGGCGAAAGAGATCTGCATGGAAGAAGATGGTCCGCAGCCGTATCTTGCAGCATTTTTGGATGATGAAATACTGATAAAGCGCATACAGGGAGCGGAAACATATCAGGAACTTTCAGAGATTTTGGTGAATGCCTCATCCCTGACCCGTCTGAAAGCGGTGAGGAGCAAGGAGGTAGATCCCTATAAGAAGGAAGAGGCATCATCGATCCGTACACAGGTAAAACAGATTCTTACCAAAATGAAAAAATTGTATGCATCGGGGAGCTGTTCGGATGTTGTAGCTTCTATGAAAGGCAGCCAAAAGGCAGTCCTGACTCTGTTATCTTTGGCTCAAGAATTTGAACAGCGTTATCAGGAAGCCAAAAAAGAGAAAAATCTGGTGGATTTCTCGGATTTGGAGCATTTTGCAATCCAAATTCTTCTAAGAGAGGGCGAAAATGGAGAGATAGAGCCTACAGAAGCAGCAAAACAACTTTCTGCCCAGTACCGTGAAATCTTGATCGACGAGTATCAGGACAGTAATCTGGTACAGGAGACGCTTTTGAACAGCATTTCCAGAGAGAGAGAACATACCCCTAACATGTTTATGGTGGGGGATGTGAAACAGAGTATTTATCGGTTTCGTCTGGCACGTCCGGAATTGTTTATGAAAAAGTATGAAACCTATACCACAGAGGAGAGTTTGTACCAGAAGATCGAGCTGCATCAGAATTTTAGAAGCCGCAGGGAGATTTTGGAGAGTGCCAATCAAGTGTTTTGGAAATTGATGATCCGTGCTGTTGGAGGGATCGCATATACAAAAGAACATGCCTTGTATCCGGGAGCGGATTTTTTGCCACTTCCAGATGGAGAGAATGAAGCATACAGGACAGAACTTCTTCTCTGTGATACGACACAGAGTAATGTGGTTTTACCAGATGGGAATGCACAGGAAGAAAAGATACTTCAAGATCGGGAAGAGTTTACAGCGAAGGAAGCAGAGGCACATATGGTGGCACAGGAAATTCTGC
The DNA here is from genome assembly GCA_905214855.1 of uncultured bacterium. GTDB lineage: Bacteria > Bacillota > Clostridia > Lachnospirales > Lachnospiraceae > CAJMNU01. Next base: position 4,071 of record CAJMNU010000064.1, read on the forward strand.
GCCTGACAGATCCTAAAACAGGGATGATGGTCTGGGATAAGAAAGAAAAAAAGTACAGAAGAGCCAGATATCAGGATATCGCTGTGCTTTCACGCAGTATGGCAGGATGGGCAGAGATCTTTACCAATGTGTTTATGAACTGTGAGATACCGGCAATTGCTGAGACAAGAACAGGATATTTTAATACCATAGAGGTAGAAACTATTCTGAGTTTTCTGGCTGTCTTGGATAATCCAATGCAGGATATTCCGCTGGCAGCAGTGATGCATTCTCCAATAGGAAACTTTTCAGATACCGAGATGGCGGAATTGATGGCATCTTATAAGAAGATGCCACAAAAAGGGGAAGACAGAGGACTGTATGGAGCTTTTTTGGCTGCTTTATATGGTGTGTCTAAAAAGAGAGAACAGGCTTTGGAAACAAAGATAGCAAAAGAGATCGAAGGAAAAGAGGATGCCACAGAGTGGGAGATCTATGAGACTTGGATGCAGGAGTGGGATACGCAGAAAGAAGAGGAAGGAAACGAAGTACAGGAAGTAGAGACAGAGGAAGAGATAAAGGAAGAGATAAAAGAAGACACAGAGAAGGTATTTCCAAATGTGTCAGAGCAGGTCAGAAAGAAATTGGAGGATTTGGAAGAATTGCTGCGATATTTCAGAAAAAAGGCACAATACTTGCCGATCCATGAACTTTTATATTGTATCTATGAGGAGACAGGATATTACCGATATGTATCTGCCATGCCGGCAGGTCAGGTTCGTGCCGCCAATCTGGATATGCTGGCAGAGAAAGCCGCAGCGTATGAGTCTACAAGTTACAGGGGAGTCTTTCATTTTATCCGTTATATCGAAAAACTGAAAAGTTATGATACAGATTTTGGTGAGGCATCCTTGACAGGAGAGGAAGACAATGCCGTTCGGATGATGAGTATTCACAAAAGTAAAGGTCTGGAATTTCCAATCGTATTTTTGGTGGGCATGGCAAAAAAATTCAACCGCATGGATCTGTATCGGAAAGTACTGATCGATCCAGAGTTGGGGGTGGCTGCAGATTATTTTGATGTGCAGAACAGGATCCGTTATACTACCTTGAAAAAACAAGTATTGAAGAGAAGGCTGGAAATTGAAAATCTGGGGGAGGAGCTCAGAGTTCTCTACGTTGCTATGACCCGTGCAAAAGAAAAGCTGATCATGACAGCAGCGTGTTCGGGGATGGAAAAGCGTGTGGAAAAATGGGCAGGAAAAAACAGAGAAAGTTTGCTGTTTACCACAGTGGCATCCGCAGAACATAATCTGGACTGGATTTTGATGAGCCTGCCTGGCGATATCCAAAAAATCACTACTCAGAAAGGAACGGTTTCTTTTGGATGGATTGATGTCAGAACGATTTTGCTTGAGGAATTGGTAGAGGGAGAAGTACTGCAGCAGGCACAGAGAAAACTCCTGAAAGAAGAATTGATGCAGTTTGATACGAAAAAAGAATACAGCAGATCTATGCGCAGGCAGCTGGAAGAAGTGATGGGATTTCAGTATCCTTATGAGGCGGATATTACTCTTCATACCAAAATGGCGGTATCAGAATTGAAAAAAATGACGTACCAGATGGATACAGAGGAAGCAGCATGGCTGCCGACTCTTCCAGAATTTATGAAAGGAACAAAGGCATTTTCTGAAGAGGAAGATGTGGATGAGGAACTTTTAAAAGAAGCAGAGAAGGAGGAAGAGAAAAAGAAGCGTATGGCAGCAGCTGCTGCAAGAGGTACAATGTATCATCATGTATTAGAGCTTCTTCCATTAGAACAGATCACACAGGAGCAGAGGGAAGAGGAGATGATAGCATGGATCACACAGGAGATCCAGAGACTGTGTGAGATGGGAAGGATCACACAAGAGGAAAGCGAGATCGTGGAATACCGTGCATTGGCTAGATTTCTTCTCTCAGCACTTGGAGAAAGAATGATAAAGGCGGCTAAAGCAGGAAAACTATATCGGGAAAAGCAGTTTGTGATGGGGATTCCGGCAAAGGAGATCCCAAATCTTGCAGAGTCTGATGAATTGGTAGTGGTACAGGGAATCATAGATGCATGGTTTGTAGAAGATGGTCAGATCATTCTTTTGGATTATAAGACAGATCGAATCCGAAGAGGACAGGAAGATGTTCTGCGTGAACGGTATCATACACAGCTAGAGTATTACAAAAAAGCCTTACAGCAGATGACGGGAATGCAGGTGAAAGAAACTTGGATCTATTCTATTGCGATTCAGCAGGCGATTGCATTGTAGGTGAAAAAAGGGATGGGGGATATCACTTATATCGGCGATATCCCCCGTCTTTTTACAAAACTTTATGATATGTCTCCAGACTCAGACTCTGCAACAATTAGTTCTTTTGCGTATGGCAGGGTGAGAACCCAATCACAGAAGGTGTGCCATTCTTCCAATTTGTGATTTCTTCTGGCAAAATACATATTGACCAGAGTTTCGTAGTTGAACGTACAGGTACGCATCTGCTGGTAACTGGATGGAAGAAGCTGGATTAAGTCATACCAGTCTTCTTTGTTTTTGCTTTCCATATAGCGAAGACGGATCTCTTCCAGCTTTTCTACTGTCAACTGGAGAAAAGCAAGAGAGTTTTCAGTCAGGTGGTCATGGCTGAAGTCATCTAAAGAAAACGGTTTGCTGTGGATCTTATGCATCGTGCTGGTAGAATTTGCCACAGTAGCGACTTTATAGGTATCATATTTTTTCCACCAATAAAACGGAGCTGTGATGTCGACAGAGACGAAAACCTGACGCAGAAATTTGCGGTGGTCGCTCCCTGCTTTACGCAGGCGAACTGCAAGTCCCAGATCGTTTGGACCTAACACATAGTCTCCATTTTCGTCATAGTAGCTATCCATTCTATTCCAGCTGTTCATAGGGTTTCTGGCACCACGGATGGCATTTTCCAGATTCATGACACTGGTGCGTTCAATCTGAATCATATTGGTATCTTCCTTTCTGTTCTGTTCAAAAATGTCAAAAATACTGCCACAAAGGCAGACCAACAGAATAGGAGATCTGCTGGTCTTTCGCTTATTATACAGGAAAAGGAGAGACAGAACAACAGAATTTGACAAAAAATCAGAAAATGAAGGAAAGAGGGATTGATATTCTATTTAGTTAATGCTAAGATTAAGAAATATGATGTTGAGGAGGTTAGATAGTATGTCTAAGGAGAAGTTAACAGTATTAAAAAGTGGCGATCTTTGGGTAGAAATCAATGATTTTGGAGGTGAACTGTCCAGAATTATGGACCGGAAGACAGGCAGGGAGATCCTGTGGAATGCAGATCCTGCTGTGTGGAACCGTCATGCTCCGATTCTGTTTCCATTTGTGGGAAAATGTTATGAAAAGGCATATACCTATAGAGGAAAGACATATTCTATGCCGACTCAGCATGGTTTTGCAAGAGATATGGAATTTCAGAAGCTGACAGAAAACGATCAGGAAGTATGGCATGAGCTGTGTGCGACACCAGAAACGATGGAAAAGTATCCATTTTTATTCCGTCTTCAGGTAGGGCATCGGGTAGAAGGGCGAAAAATCCATGTAATGTGGAAAGTAGTGAACGAAGGTGAGGATGAGATGCTATTTAGTATCGGAGGGCATCCGGCATTTTTGATACCAGAAGGGCATTCCCTATATGATTTTAGCCTTCAGTTTAACAAAAAGGATTTTCTGCATTATGAGGCACCGGGAGAGGATGGATATGAAGATCCGACTCTTGCAGGAACACTTCCTTTGCAGGAAGGAAAAGTCGCTGTAACACCTGGATTTTTCCATGATACACTGACGTATATGTTTGATAAGGGGCAAGTAAATAAAGTAGATCTTCTGGTACAGGATAAACCATATATCACAATGTTATGTGATGGTTTTCCGTATCTGGCAGTCTGGACAGTAGAAGAGACACATCCATTTATCTGTCTGGAACCTTGGTATGGCAGATGTGCCACAAAAGGGTTTCAGGGTGAACTGAAAGAGAAAGCCGGAATCCTTTCCTTAGAAGGACATCAGACCTTTGAGACCGAATATATCATAGAAGTACACGAGTATACGGAATAGGAAGCAGAAAAAACGGATATCGTGCAGAGAAAAGAGGAGGAATGAGATGTACAAGATTTTAAAAGCGGAAAAGCTGGCAGATAAAATTTATCTGATGGATGTAGAAGCTCCCAGAATAGCAAAGTCCTGTCAGCCAGGTGAGTTCCTGATCGTAAAGATGGATGAGGTGGGAGAACGTATCCCTCTGACAATCTGTGACTTTGACAGAGAAGCCGGATGGGTTACAATCGTATTTCAGATTGTAGGCGCTTCCACGGAGAAGATGGCAGAGCTTAAGGTAGGAGACAGTTTTCAGGATGTGGTAGGACCTCTTGGACAATCATCTGAGTTTGTAAAAGATGATCTGGAAGAAGTAAAGAAGAGAAAATATCTGTTTGTTGCCGGAGGTGTAGGTACTGCACCAGTATATCCGCAGGTAAAATGGATGAGAGAGCATGGCATTGATGTGGATGTCATCATTGGAGCAAAGAATAAAGATCTTGTCAT
>CAJMNU010000065.1 GCA_905214855.1 uncultured bacterium
CTATGATGTTGTGGGAACTGTAAAACCTGAAATTGCAGAAGAACTGGGAATACCGAAGAATGTGAAGATTGCTGCCGGAGCTGGAGATAATGCGGCAGCAGCAGTAGGAACAGGTACAGTGGGAGAGGGAGGATGTACGATTTCTCTTGGAACTTCAGGTACTGTATTTATTTCCAGTGAGAAGTTTGGAGTGGATGCGAACAATGCTCTCCATGCATTTGCCCATGCAGATGGCGGATATCATTTGATGGGATGTATGCTTTCAGCGGCTTCCTGCAACAAATGGTGGATGGATGAGATCTTAAAGACAAAAGAATATGCATCGGAGCAGGAAAATATTGTAAACTTAGGTCAGAATCATGTCTATTTCCTTCCATATTTGATGGGAGAGCGTTCTCCTCACAATGATCCAAAGGCAAGAGGAGTATTTTTTGGAATGTCTATGGATACGACAAGAGAAGAGATGACACAGGCTGTTTTAGAGGGAGTCGCATTTGCACTGAGAGATTCTATTGAGGTGGCAAGAAGTCTCGGAATTCAGATTGAATCTTCCAAGATCTGCGGAGGAGGAGCAAAAAGTCCTCTTTGGAGAACAATCATTGCGAATGTAATGAATATTCGTCTTGATCTTGTGGAAACAGAGGAAGGTCCGGGATATGGAGGTGCTATTCTGGCAGCAGTTGCATGTAAAGAATTTGGCAGTGTGAAGGAAGCAGTGCAAAAACTTGTACATGTGGTGGGAAGTGTAGAGCCAACTCCAGAGCTGGTTGAGGCATATGAGGCACGTTACAGAGAATTTAAGCGGATTTATCCAACAGTAAGAGGATTGTTCGCAGATTTTTCCTAATTCGTAAATATCTCATAAATATCCAAAGAGTTGAAAAAGAAAAAGTTAGATAAAATGTGATGTGAGTTTAGATGATAGAAAAGGAAAGGAAGTGAAAAGATGCAGATTCAGCATGTAACAGACGCATCTTTTTCCAAGTATGGAAGAGTACTTCTGGATTATCCGGTCGAAAAGCTGATCGAGGCAATGAAAAAGACCGAGATGCCGGATGATGTGGTATATGTGCCTTCTGTAAAAGAATTGGAAGACTTGGATGAAGTAAAAAAATGGGTGCAGAGTTTCGGAGGTGGTTTGGACTGGCAGGTAGGTTACTGTAATGGTCATAATCAAAAATTGAATGCTCTGGAGTACCATCGTTCTTCCGAGATCAATGTGGCTGTAACGGATTTGATCTTGTTGATCGGAATGGAAAAAGATATTACATCAGAGCTGACATATGATACAGCCTTGGTGGAGGCATTTCTTGTTCCAGCGGGAACTATGATCGAGGTATATGCAACTACACTGCATTATGCTCCTTGTGGAGTAGAAGGAAAGGGATTCCAGTGTGTAGTAGGGCTTCCAAAAGGAACAAATACAGATCTGGAAGAGACACTTGAAAGTGCAGGAGAAGACAGGTTGTTGTTTGCAAAAAATAAGTGGCTGATCGGACATCAGGAAGGTGGATTGCCAAAGGCTGCTTGGATTGGACTTCAGGGAGAGAATATCACCATATAGGATGTCAATACATAAAATGATGATTTTAGGATCATTGTCATAAAAATGTTTTAAAATCAGGAGGAAAGAAAGATGAACAATATTCCACAGGTAAAAGTAGCACTGGTTGCGGTAAGCAGAGACTGCTTCCCGATCACATTATCTACATCCAGAAGAAACCGTGTGGCAGAAGAATGTGAAAAACTGGGACTTCAGGTATACAACTGCCCGATCACAATTGAGAATGAACTGGATATGAGAAAGGCACTGGCAGATATCCAGAATGCAGGATGTAATGCATTGACTGTATATCTTGGAAACTTTGGTCCGGAGACACCAGAGACACTGCTTGCAAAATATTTTGATGGACCAGTTATGTTTGTGGCAGCAGCAGAGGATGCATCTGACAAACTTTGTGATGACAGAGGTGATGCATATTGTGGTATGCTGAATGCCAGCTATAATCTGAAACTGCGTGGTGTGAAAGCATATATTCCAGAATATCCGGTTGGAACACCTGATGAAGTTGCTGGTATGATCGGAGAATTTATCCCGATCGCCAGAGCTGTGATCGGATTACAGAATCTGAAGATCATTACTTTTGGTCCACGTCCAAAAGATTTTATGGCATGTAATGCTCCAATCAAACAGCTTTTCAATCTGGGAGTAGAGATTGAGGAAAATTCTGAGTTGGATCTGTTTGCATACTTTAATGAACATGCAGGAGACCCACGAATTGATGATGTTGTGAAAGATATGGCAGAAGAACTGGGAACAGGCAATAAACTTCCTAGCATTCTTCCAAAATTAGCACAGTATGAGCTGACTCTTTTAGACTGGGCAGAGGGACATAAGGGAGAGAGAGAGTTTGTAGTATTTGCAAATAAGTGCTGGCCAGCGTTCCAGACACAGTTTGGTTTTGTTCCATGCTATGTAAACAGTCGTCTTGCAGCAAGAGGAATGGCAGTTGCATGTGAGGTAGATATTTATGGTGCTTTGAGTGAATATATCGGAACCTGTATCAGCGAAGATATTGTAACTTTGCTGGATATCAATAACTCTGTACCTCGTGATATGTATGAGAAAGAGATCAAAGGTAATTATAACTACACACTGAAAGATACTTTCATGGGATTCCATTGTGGTAATACAACAGCGAAGAAACTGACTTCCTGTGAGATGAGAAATCAGAAGATCATGGCAAGAACACTTCCAGAAGAGGTAACATATGGAACTTTGGAAGGTGATATCGCACCTGGACAGATCACATTCTACCGTTTGCAGAGTACTGCAGATGCAAAATTGACTGCATATGTAGCAGAGGGAGAAATCCTTCCGGTTGCAACACAGTCCTTTGGTGGCATCGGTGTTTTTGCAATTCCTGAGATGGGACGTTTCTATCGCCACGTTTTGATCCAGAATAACTATCCACATCATGGAGCAGTTGCTTTTGGTCATTTTGGAAAGCAGATCTTTGAAGTGTTCAAATATCTGGGTGTAGAAGAAATTGGATTTAACCAGCCAAAAGGAATGCTGTACAAGACAGAGAATCCATACGCATAAGTAGATATCCAAACAGAGGGAAACTTGGTTGGATAGGCAGAGCGTGAAGGATAAAGTGGCACAGATTTAAAAAAGACAGATTTATTAGAGTGTACCTTTTTCAGTCTATATAGATTGAAAAAGGTACTTTTTGCCTAAAATCCAGATAAAAAGAAATACATTCCTGATAGGAGAATGGGTTCTCATGAAGAAAAAAATATGGTATAATAAATACAATTATCCAATGTGTCGTACCTCCCTGCTTTAGCTGTGGGGAGTGTCAAGAATCAACAGGGAAAAGGGCAGAGAGGAGGAAAGGGATATGACTGACCAAACACAGATCTGGAAAGACAGAAAGCACTATTTATGGTTTCCGTTCAGTTTTACTAAATACTGGATTGAAGAGGAAAGTTTGTATATAGAGAGAGGGCTTCTCTCCACAAAGTTGGAAGAAACTTTATTATACCGTGTGACAGACATTACTTTGGAGAGAAGTTTAGGACAGAAGATATGCGGTACTGGTACACTGATCCTTCAGGTGCGTGTGGATGCAACCCCAGAAGTACGTCTGGAGAATATAAAACAGCCGTATGAGACGAGAAAAGTGATCTCTAAGTTAGTAGAAGAGATTCGCAATAAACGGAAAGTAGTAGGAAAAGAGTTTTATGGTGATACCACATATCAGATGGGCGATTCTGATATGGATGTGGAAACTGACCATGATGATACAGATGTATCATAACAAACAGGGTATGATGTAAATTTCCAAGACAGGATCTGTCTGATCCTGTCTTGGGAGAAGTCTTTCCTTTCAAGAAATCTTCTAGTGTTCTTTTTTGTGTTCTAGTATGTTTTTTCCTCCAGGGGGAAGAAAGTCATAAAGTTCTTCATAATATTCCATTTCTTTTTCATTAGCTGGCAGAGCCGGGATCAATCCGGTACAGTCTTGGGAAGAGGCAGCTTGAAATGTTTCTTCATCTATATGATATTTATTCTTTTTCATAAATACACCCCATTTCATTTTTTGTAAAATTATCATATTAAAAATATCTTTATTTCATATCTTAGTATATCCCGTTTAAAAAAATATATAAAATAGTTCTCTGTTTTTTATAGAACAAGTGTACTTTTTCATGTTAGAGGCAGAGATTTTTATAGTATATTGTCGATGAAAAGCCAAAGTTCTTGTCCTCTATTTGACAAAATTCGGATAAAGAATCCAGTATAATGTGATTCAGTCGAATGTATTGTGAGGTGAACAAACACGACAGGTGTAGTTTACATAGACCTCTGGTTTGGCATAAATTTTGGAATGAATCTGCTGCTTTTGTGGATGTTGGGGGAGATTTCCAGAAAATCCATAAAGGTGGGAAGATTGATCCTTAGTGCAGCAGGAGGAGCATTTTGGAGTTGTTTTTGGCTTCTATTTCCAGATGTGAGAAATGGGATATTTGAATGGATGACATACATAGTGGTTTGCGCCCTTATGGTTATGGGAGCATTTCCATTTTCAGGATGGAAAGAAAGTGTCAGGATGCTTGTCTTGTTTTATCTGACAGCATTTTTAACTGGCGGGATAGGAGAAGTATGGATCCGAAAAACAGGCTGCCATATTTGGACATTGCTGTTTCTTGCAGGAGGAATGATTTGTCTTGTAAAGGCAGTTGTTATTCCCTTAATGAGAGGGCAATCCGAAAAACAGAGGCTGTACCAGATAGAATTGGTCAAGGGCGATATCCATGTAAAGATGCACGCCTTACTGGACACAGGAAACCGTTTATATGAGCCATATAGGGGAAGACCAGTATGTGTTGTCTCATCAGGGTGCGTAGCAGATCTTATGGCAAAAAAAGAGGGGATCTTGTATGTCCCATATAAAGCGGTTGGAACAAAACAGGGAATGCTGGAAGCAATGATATTTGACGAGATGATAATTGATATGCCAAAAGGGCAGCACAGGATAAAAAAACCGATGATCGCTGTCTGTGAAGGCACAGTTTCTTCTGATGGAAGTTATGATTTGTTGCTCCATCCGGGAGTGCTGGATGAAAAAAATAAAAATTGAGTTGTATTAAGATAGAGGAGGCAAAAAATATGATGATAAAAGTTTCTATTCCAAACAGATTTCAGTTTAAGGCAACACCAGGATTTCGTACTTTGATGATGCCAAGTCAGGGAGAGGTTCATTATATAGGAGGTGCAGACATTCTTCCAGCGCCGTTAGATGCTGTTGAAGAGGCACGCATGATCGCAAATTTAAAGACAGATCAGGAAAAAGAAGCAAAATCTAAATTAATTGAACATAATCTCCGACTTGTAGTGTACATAGCTAAAAAATTTGATAATACCAGTGTGGGAGTGGAAGATCTGATCTCTATTGGAACGATTGGTCTGATCAAAGCCATTAATACATTTAATCCAGAGAAAAATATTAAATTGGCAACATATGCATCCAGATGTATTGAAAATGAAATTCTTATGTATCTGAGACGCAATAATAAGACAAAAATGGAAGTTTCGATTGATGAACCTTTGAATGTGGATTGGGATGGAAATGAGCTGCTCTTATCCGATGTCTTAGGAACGGATGAGGATGTGATATATAAAGATTTAGAAGAAGAGATTGAGCGTAAACAATTGAATAAGGCGATCAGCCGCCTGAATACACGGGAGAGACGGATCGTAGAACTGCGTTTTGGGCTGACAGGCGGGGATGGCAGCGAGATGACCCAGAAAGAAGTAGCAGATATGCTTGGGATCTCCCAGTCTTACATCTCAAGGCTTGAGAAAAAGATCATGCAGCGGTTAAAACGGGAGATGGTAAAGTATTCATAGCGCAGGCCCTGAAAAGATGATACAATAGAAGAAAAAAAAGGGGTTGGGTATATGAGGCTTAGCTGTATTGGTGCAGCCCACGAAGTAACTGGAAGCTGTCATCTGTTGGAAGCATGCGGGAAAAATATCTTGATCGACTGTGGTATGGAGCAGGGGCCTGATCTGTATGAGAATCAGGAACTTCCTGTGACGGCAAAGGAGATTGACTATATTCTTCTGACCCATGCGCATATTGATCATTCCGGAAAGATTCCGCTTCTTTGCAGGCAGGGATTCAAAGGCGATGTTGTGACGACCTTCGCTACTTCAGATCTGTGCAACATCATGCTGCGAGACAGCGCGCACATCCAGGAATCAGAAGCGGAATGGAGAAATCGCAAGGCTAAGAGAAGCGGCGAGGAGACGTATGAGCCGCTCTATACTATGGAAGATGCGGATGCGGCCATCAAATTGCTGGCGCCCTGCGATTACGGGCAAAAGATCACATTATGCGAAGGCATAGAAGTCCGATTCAATGATATGGGGCATCTGCTTGGATCCGCCAGCATTGAAGTATGGATTACGGAAGATGGGATTTCTAAAAAGATAGTATTTTCAGGAGACGTAGGAAATACCAACCAGCCCATTATCAGAGATCCGCAGAAGGTAGCCGAGGCAGACTACGTGGTGATCGAATCCACTTACGGAGATAGGACCCATGGCGATGAGGTGCCGGATTATATCGGAGAATTTACGAAGATATTGAAGGAGACCTTTGATCAGGGCGGCAATGTGGTCATTCCGTCTTTTGCGGTTGGCCGAACCCAGGAACTGCTATATTTTATCAGAGAGATCAAGGAAAAAAGGCTATTGCCCCAGTACCAGGGATTCGAAGTCTATGTAGACAGCCCGCTGGCGATTGAAGCCACCAACGTATTTAATAAGAATGTGAAATCCTGCTTTGATGAAGAGGCGATGGCTCTGGTGGAGAAAGGAATCAATCCGCTGATCTTTCCTGGACTTAAGACTACGATTACAAGCGACGAGTCCAGGATGATCAATTTTGATGATAAGCCCAAGGTTATCATCTCTGCATCGGGAATGTGCGAGGCTGGCCGTATCCGCCATCATCTGAAGCATAATCTGTGGCGGCGCGAGTGTACGATATGCTTCGTAGGCTACCAGGCAGTAGGAACGCTGGGGCGCAAGCTGATCGAGGGCGCGCAGAGCGTCAAGCTCTTTGGCGAGAATATTACGGTGAATGCGCGGATCGTGGATGTGAAAGGAATCAGCGGCCACGCAGATATGAACGGGCTGCTGAACTGGCTGAAAGGATTTACTCAGAAGCCTGACAGGGTGATCGTAGTGCACGGCGAAGATACGGTGACGGATCACTTCGCGAACTTGGTGGAAGATACGATCGGCTGTCCGATCTTTGCGCCATATTCAGGCGGGTGCGTGGATCTTGCCTCCAACGAGATCCTAAGCGAAGGCGTGAAGATGCCTAAGAAGGCGGCAGAGAAGCCGGCAAGAGCCAAGGCGACGGCGGCATTTGGGCGAGTGGTCGCTGCGGCGAAGCGGCTGCTTGACGTGGTATATAAGAACGAAGGCATTGCCAACAAGGATCTTGCGAAGTTTGAGAATCAGATCCAAAATCTTGCGGATAAATGGGATCGCGACTGATGTGCCTCCAATCCGGGATATTAGGCAAAATAATGGATTTGCAGCAATTTGCTGCAAATCCATCTTTTGTTCTTCTACATATCAGCATATAATTCAGCCAGATTAAGGGCATAGTCGCCAATTCGCTCAAAGTCCGTGAGCAGTTCGGAAAAGAGGATGCCGGCCTCCGCCTTGCAATTTCCTTTGCGAATCCTTTTTATCTGCCGTTTCAGGTATTTCTTCTGCATATCATCGATGAGATTTTCATATTTCGCGGCCTGCTCCAGAAGAAACTGGCTGTTTTCCTCATCCGCACGCTCCAGACATTCCAGGATCTTAAGGCTCACCTGCTTCATCTTGCGTATCTCCGAGATGGCGTTATCGGAGAAGCGCACGGACCATTTTTTCAAAGACTTCAGATATTCAGCGATGTTCATCGCGTGGTCTCCGATTCTTTCTATATTGCTGATGATCATGTAATAATTATTGATACACTTGGAATCTTTCTCGGACATCTCCACAGACATCAGGCTTACGATATATTTTGCAATCTCCTCATTCAGGTAATCTATGTAGGACTCCCGTTCTTCTATGGCTTCCAGGGCTTTCGAGTCACCATTTAAAAGCGCGTCATAAGCGGCTTCTACATTGTCTTTTGCCATGTCGGACATTCTGGACACTTCATTGCTAAGCTGGGAGAGGACAACGGCGGCATGTCCC
>CAJMNU010000066.1 GCA_905214855.1 uncultured bacterium
TCCAACACATTTCTTTGGATCAAGTACTGCCTTATCACCACCCAAAAAATCTGTAACAGATACATCTCCTGTTTTCTGAGTCACTAAATGAAGGTTTGGCGCATCCACATCACAGTCTGCGACTGCTTTGGCATTTGCAAATCGGATAAAGGCAGCAGCTGTAGTTGTTTTTCCAGTACCTCCCTTACCTCTGAGGATCAGAAGACGTTTCATGCACTATCCCTCCAATCTGACGCAGTATCCCTGTAAAGATATTATGCATCTCTTCCATCTCCCATGAGATCACTTTTCCTTCTGCTGCCAATGCCGCAATCTGAGAATCAAATGGAATTCTGGCAAGAATCGGAATCTCATTTTCTCTGCAAAAACTTTCTAACGGAGCATATGGGATATCCTGCTTGTTGATCAATACACCACATTTCTTTTTCAATAAAGATACCAATTCATATACCATTTTAAAATTATGGAAACCAAAAGCCGTAGGTTCTACGACAAGAATACAAAAGTCTGCATCCATAACGCTTTCCATAACACTGCATGCACTTCCGGGCGGACAGTCGATCACAACAACATCTTCCTCTCCTGCCTGCTTTAATGCATCTCGGATCACCGGAACTCCAGATGCTTCCCCCAGATTTAAAATACCAGTTACAACTCGGATTTCTCTAGTCTTTCCAAACTCCAGAATCCCAACTGGCTTTGCTTTTTCTGTAATAGCATCTTCAGGACAAACCATCCTACATCCGCCACAGCTATGGCAAACCTCTGAAAATACCATTGGTTTTTCCTTAATATATACCAGAGCATGAAACCGGCAAAAGTCAACACATTTTTTACATCCAGTACACAGATCTGTATGAAATTCTGGTAAAAGTGTATATACTGTCTTTTCTTTTGTCTTCTCTGGTTTTAAAAACAACCTTCCATTTGGTTCTTCCACGTCACAATCAATATACACAGATCTTCCTGCTGCTGCCGCAAGATTCACTGCTGTCAAGGTTTTTCCTGCTCCGCCCTTACCACTCAAACAAGCAATCTTCATTGTACACCATGATAGCCACCATGAAATTGTGTCAATTCATCAAGTGCTTCCTCTTCCAAGGCAACAAGATCATCCGCAGCAGCTTTATTTACGGATTTATAAATTTTCATTCCAGCAGCCTGAAATACTTCAGCCGCATTCTGCCCGCAGCGAACGGTGATCAAAACATCCACTTTGCGATCTACAAGAAACTGTGCCACTTGAATCCCCGCCCCGCCCTGTGCCTGTGCTGCCGGATTTTCCTCAATTATTTTTTCTCCATCCTCACAGAAAAGAAAATATGGCGCTCGTGCCAGAACTATGCAGACACCCTGCTTATTTTCGTCTAATGGAATTGCAATTTTCATGATCCACTCTCCTCCATCATACTCCATAATTAATCTTTTTGAAATGTTTCCAATGAACTAATCTCTATTATCAAAACTACACCTTATACTATTCTTACTATAGCTCTATTTATGGCATATGTCAATAATCCCTTTTAATCTTACTCTTCATTTTCTCTTTCATGAATAAAAAATCTCCTTTCAATGTTGATCTTGGTCATTGAAAAGAGATTTTCATTTAGAATATGATTTCCATTTTCTGTGTATTATTCAATACATCCAAAGCCGTCTGTGCCTGAGTAAGTTCTTCTGTCACTCTCTCAAACTCCTCCTGCACCATTCGGATATCATAGTTAGCATACATATAGTCAATGATTGGGCTATTATGTGAAAACATAGCATGTTCTCTTTGCTTTGGCAGCCGACTTTTCATCTGGAACAATTTCTGTCTTTTCAGAGTAAGTTGAGGAATATAGACTAAAACCTCATCCACGGTCATTTCTAGCTCCGGAACAGTATGACTTATGTTAAAGCAATTGATCGCATGTTTTACAACTCTGATCTTTCTGTCCAATTCTTTTAACTCTTCCTGAACTGAAGCATAGTTATATTCTGGTCTGACAGACTCCACATCTTCACCTAAAGCAGCCTGAAATGTAGCACACTGTTTTTCTCTCAACAATATGGCATCTTTTTCTTCCTTCAATTTTCTAAGCAGCTTATTTGCCTCTGATGATGTATATTGCATAGATCTTCCTCCTTGCCTTGTCTTTTTTGAAATCAATCAATACAAATAATGGATATTCTTATTATATCTCTTCACCTTGTTTCTGTCATTCAACCAGCAGTTGAAACTATGCTTAATAATGATATTTCTTTCTTTTTATGATCAAAAAGATCACAACAAACACTACTGCCATAAATTCTGCAACAACAATAGAAATCCAAATGCCATGGATTCCCCAGATAAGCGGAAGGATCAAAACAGCTCCCACCTGAAAAACCAATGTCCTCAAAAAAGATATCACAGCAGAAATCACCCCATCGTTTAAAGCAGTAAAAAATCCTGATCCAAAAATCGCAAATCCCATAAAGAAAAAAGATAATGCAAAAATCCTGAATCCTGACACCGTCAACTCCATCAGTTCGGTGTCATAGCCAACGAAAATCCTTGCCAACGGTATAGCAAGACTTTCTGCTGCCACGATCATAGCAAGTCCAAAACTCCCGATCATCACAAGACTCTTCTTCAACAGCCCATCAAGTTCTTTATGATTTTGTGCGCCATCATGATATCCTATCACAGGTGCTGTTCCAATGGAATATCCAATGAATGCTGCGGAAAAGATCATGCTGACATACATCATCACGCCATATGCAGCGATTCCATTTTCCCCAGCGTACTGGATCAACTGCAAATTATACAGCATACCAACAAGACTCATGGATACATTACTCATAAACTCAGAAGAACCATTGATACAGGCTCTCAAAATAATTTTTCCATAGAAATGTGTTTTTCCAATCCTTAAAATACTACTATTTTTTCTAAAAAAGTAAAAAAGAGGGATCACGCCTCCCACAACCTGACTCATTGCTGTTGCGATGGCTGCACCTGCCAGTTTGTATTCTTGAGGAAACAAAATGACAAGCAATGCATCTAAAATCATATTGGTAATACCAGAAGAAACTGTGACAATTAAACCAATCTGTGGTTTTTCAGCTGTCACAAAAAAGCTCTGAAATAACAATTGTAATACAAAAAATGGCAGTGCCAAAAGGATGATCCGAGCATATAGAACACAATGTTCCAGCAATTCTCCTTCTGCTCCCAGAAGTTCTGCAATTGATCGTATAAATACAAACCCCAAAACAGAGAAAACGATCCCCAATATAAAAGAAACATAGACAAACAGAGAAAAGTACTGATTTGCCTTCTCTTTATCTCCCTCTCCAAATGTCTTTGCTACAATAGCCGTACCACCTGTACCGAACATAAATCCAACGGTTGCCACGATCATCAAAAACGGCATGATCAGATTAACTGCTGCAAATGGTGTTTTTCCTGCAAAATTAGATACAAAAAATCCATCCACCACACCATAAATGGATGAAAAAATCATCATAGCAATAGATGGCAGCGTAAATCGTATCAACCTGCCATATGTAAAATGATCTGAAAGCTGAATCTTCATTCTTCTCTCCCAAACCAGCGATTTGCAAAAATAGCTACCGCTGCTGCTAATTCTTTCATATTCCAGCCACTTGTATTGACTGTTAAATTATAGGTATCACGCTGCCCCCATGGTGTCCCTGAAAGCATCGTTCTTGTCTGGGCACGCATCTTATCAATCTGCTTTATTTTTCTTTTGAGTTCCTTGTCTATGAGATTCTCATTTTCAGGCGCTCTCTCTTTACAGCGCTGCATCTTTGTTTCCATATCTGCACACACAAAAATACGGAATGGCTGATAGTCCTGTAAGATCAGATCTGCATTTCTGCCTACAATCACACAATCCTTTCCTAATGCAGCGATCTCCTCTAATACATGCTTTTGTACAAGAAGGAGATGCACTTTGTTGTTCTGCGTATACATAGAAGAACCAATGCTGCACCGATATGTAACAGGATACTTCTGCCAACCATGTTCATCCAGATTTTTTTCTACATAATCAGCATCTAAATTGTTTTCTCTTGCAACTGCAGAGACAATCTCACTATCATAATAGTCAAATCCCAACTCATCTGCGATACGTTTTCCAAGCTCCCTTCCACCACTTCCAAATTCACGGCTTATAGTAATGATCCTCATAAAAATCCCCCTTTCAACCAGCTTCCTACCTTTATCTACAGTTTTGTAAGTTGTTTCTGAAACGACTGCATATATTTTTCCAGCAAATGGATATATGCATCAATCTCTTCTTGTGACCAAGATGAAAAAACTTCACTCTCCGTTTCAAATATTCTGGCTGCTGTGTTCAGGACATACTCTTTGCCCTGTTCTGTTAGACATACACGTTTTGCCCTTCCCTTGTATTGCTCTAAATAAAGAATTTCGTCTTTCTCAAGTTTACGGATCGCTGTATTAACAGTTTGTTTGCTAATTCCTGATCCCTTGTAAATATCACTGAGAAGGCAACTCTCCCCATGATCATGGATCGTATATAAAACCCGCATAACGCTGTCTGCCAAACCAATCTTTAAACATGCCTGATGGTATAAAGCATCTGTTTCAGAAATCAAATAATTCATTCGATGGATCTTATCTGATAAATTGCATTTCATCTTGCCCCTCCATGTACGAATTCATACTTGTTATACTATAGTATGAATTCATACTTGTGTCAATCTTTTTCCAAAAAGGAAAAGCCGCCAGAACAGAATTCTGGCAGCCTCCTTATTGTATTTTATTCACTTTTTGAATTCCATTTCACATCCTACACGTTATGATCCACTGGATTTCTAATTATGGATCTCTGCTCCAAATGGCATAAGTGCCAATTTCGCCAACTTAAATTGCTGCAGCCCAAACGGAATTCCTATAATGCTTATACAAAGCATAACCCCAAGTACCAAATGTTCCAACGCTAATGGAAGTCCTGACACAAGAAGCCAGATAATATTCAGTAAAAAAGAACCTGCTCCTCCACCATATACCACATCTTTCCCAAATGGAAAAAAGCTCAGGGAAGCAAATTTAAAACATTGCATTCCGACTGGAATTCCAACAATTGTGATACACCAAAGACATCCCATAAAACACCAGCTCAATCCGCTGATCGCACCGCCAAAAATAAACCAAAGTATATTTCCTAAACATCCCATAGTATTCTCTCCTTTTCTTATATCTTATATCTAATTTTTATTATATGTTCCTATGTATCTCTATCTTTTATTTACAGTTTTTAAGTTCTTCAAGCAAACACTCCACCCTATGAATCACTTTATTGATCTCTTCTGCTGTTTCTCGAATTTTAGACTGCACCATATAATCTACAAAAAAACCGTCAAAAAAGAAATCTGCAAAAGAAAGGAAACCGTTGATATCTACATTTAATCTTTCATAATCGGGAATATCTCTCAACTCTGTCTCAAATTTTTTCAAATCCATCTTTGCTGTTTCCAAATAGGAAGACGCAGCATTGATCCTTGAATATTTTACTATATCTGCAATCAAACCACCTCCTATCATATCAAAAATCCCCCAGTTTTTTGCACTAGTGAGATTGTCATATGCAGTTTTCAAACTTCCTAATGCTCGTTCTCCTGCCAGAATTGCTTCATCTAATTCCTTTTTTAATTCTTCTGACACAATAATTCTCCTTCCTTTTTTACTCTGTTATATCATTTTACTCTGTTATATCAACGATCCAGCACTTTCTGTTACGACAGCCTCAGAGTAATTTTTTATAAAAAAAGACTCCTATTATGACATATGCCACAATAAAAGTCTTGCTGTCTCATTTGATACGGATGCCTCATCGGCATCGGCTGTCGGTTTCAAATATATCCTTATGGATATTCGCTACTCCCTTTCATTTGCTTGTCTGTACTATATCATATATAATATATGCTGTCAATATTTTATCTCTATTTTTCACATTAAAAAAGTCCTTTCGGTTCTTGCTCAAATGCCATAAAAAATGTCTCATCTTTAATACTTCCGTTGTTCTTTTGATTTATTGTTGGTTAATTCAAAACTCAATGCTAACAATGTTTTAATTTTTTCATCCAATTCTGGCTTATCTAACAAAATACTGATCCATTTGTCTTTATTCATATGATAAGCTGGATAAAAACCATCCTGTGTCCGATAAGAACCGATTAACATTGGCTCACATTTTACATTTAAAATATCTACTTTCCCTTCATCTAAAAATCCCAGTTTGTTCTTACTGACTTCCAAAATCACCCCATACCATTTTCGATTTTCTGTATGACGTAAAACAGCATTCCTGTCATGCCATGGATATTCAGGTTCTGTACCATATTGCTGTCTAGCCCAATCAAATATCTCATCTCTATTCATATTTTCTTCTCCATTAAGCTATTATTTCACTATAAAAATATCTTTCACTGTAAAAATATTTTTCTGTTGTAATAGCTATATATTTTTTATATAATAACATGATTATAAAGACTTTGATCCACAAAAATTTCATAAAAGCAGATACAATAGACATTAATATCCTTAGAGTATATGGAGGTAAAACAATGATAAAAATACGATATGTAGAAATGAGAGATCAATCTTTCTGGTTTCAGCTAGATCAACATCTGTCAAAAACAGAATTTGAAAAGAAAGTATGCGACAAAATGGGCTACGTTATCCTAGAAAATGAAGCTCCTGTGGGTTTGCTAAGATATAATCTTTTCTGGGATAATACACCATTTTGTACTTTACTTTTTATTGATTCCGCATTTCAAGGAAAAGGTTATGGCAGTATGTTAATGCATTATTGGGAAAATGATATGAAAAAGCAAGGATATGGTATGCTGCTAACTTCTACTCAGACAGATGAAACTGCACAACATTTTTACCGAAAATTACATTATCAGGACTGTGGTGGTCTGATTGTGAATATTCCCAAATATGCCCAGCCTATGGAATTATTTTTGGTAAAGGATTTAAGCATTTAAATTTTATTTTGATTTTATTTTGATCTTATATTGTATCTGCTGCTATTCTTTTTATGTTCTACTCTAGTGAACCAGCAAATCAGCAAAACATATTCTTCTCTATTCCGTCCTGACATTTACTGGACTGACTGTAACATTTCCAAAACCATCTACAGTATACCATTTGCCCTTTTGCAATTGAATTTTTTCTGATACTCCTGATGTAATGTATCCAACTATGTATCTTTCTCCAGTTTCAATATCAGTAAACACTACATCAGTATCACAGTCGCCGCTCACTTTCACAGTTCCAATGGCTGTATTTGTTCCTGTTTCACTTTTGTTGAACCTCTATCTGCAAGTGTGAACGTATGTCTTCTTTGAATTCCAGTATAAAGCAAGATGACAATCATACATATCACTATTACAAATGAAACGAACCATTTCTTTTTCATAAAAGTTTCTCCATAATCTTTTCTATTGTTCTCTCTCTCATTTTTGTCGCAGTTATATTAGTATTTTCCTGAGAAAAATATCGTCTTTCAAGATAGGATTCTTTCTCTTCTATGATACGCTCTTCATTATATGAAATCGGAGTGATTACATCAGAAAGAAACTGTCCACTTTTCAATTCTATCGAAATCCCATAGCAATATGGTCTTCTAATCATTGTCATCCACTGTTCCCACGCCTCTTCTTCTCCAAAAATTTCAATAAATAGTTCTGTATTCCCTCTTTTTCTGTAGCGCTCTACATACTCTATCCGTGCCTCTCTGCAAGGATATACCAGAAAAAAAGAAAGATTCTTTTGTTCCAGACACTCTAAAATTCTCCCCTCTGACGGGTCACAAACATCTGATCTGGATAATCTTCATAAGCATC
>CAJMNU010000067.1 GCA_905214855.1 uncultured bacterium
CTCCCCACTGTCTCTTTTTTAACTGTTTTTGGATCTCTTTTAATAAATCTGCTGCTTCTTCCTCGTCAATATCAAAATCTGCATTTCTCATGATCCTAAATGGATGTGCACAGATGATCTCATAATTAAGGAACAATTTTTCCATATTATGCTCTATAATTTCTTCCAAAAGGATCACTTTCTGTTTATTTTCCTCTTCTGGAAGAGTTACAATCCTTGGAAGAACACTTGGCACTTGCACCATTGCAAATTCCAGTTCTTTCTCGCCTTCCTTTTTTTGCACCAAAGCAGCAATATTCAGTGATTTGTTGCGTACCAGAGGGAATGGTCTGGATGAGTCCACTGCCATAGGAGTCAAAACAGGATACACTTCCTCCATAAAATACTGATTCAAAAACGCTTCTTCTTTTTTACTCAGATTTTCATGGCTGCTGATCAGGGTAAGTCCCTTCTGTTTGAGCGCTGGCAAAAGAGATCTATTATATGTAGAATACTGCATTTCGACCAACTCATGTGTTTTCTTTCCAATCTCGATCAGCTGCTCTTGTGCCGTCATGCCTGCAATATCTTTCTTTGTGTATTTTGCATGTACCATATCCTTTAATGAAGCTACACGGACCATAAAAAACTCATCCAGATTCGATGCGGTAATGCTCAAAAATTTCAAACGTTCAAACAGCGGCAGGCTCTTGTCTCGTGCCTCACTCAAAACCCGATAATTAAACTCCAGCCAGCTCAATTCTCGGTTTACATACTTTTCTCCCATTTCCTATCCCCTCCGTTTTTGTTTTAATACCGGTCTGATTCCAAAAATCTCTTCAAAGAAATCTGCTTTCTGATCAAATGTATAAATTTCCAATGACATATCTTTCTGATATGGCGATGTAATGACCAGCTTTCCTTCCCTTGCCATCATTTTAGCATTGGCACATTTTTGCTTATGACTGCGATCCATAGAATTCGCAAGCCTCAGGATCGCTGTCATCTTTGCGATCACGATCACATCCTCATCCATTAGACTGCTCTCTGGTGTCTTTACATCACTATAATGGAATGTTTCCAGATTATATCTCACCACATTCGCAATAATCTCACGTTCCCGATGGGATAAACCGATAATCTCTGTAAACATGATAATATCATATGCACATTCACTTGGTGCTTTCATACTGATAAACTTACCGCAGGCATGGAGAATCGCTGCAATCTGGAGCAGCAAGCGATGTCGTTCCTCAAGTCCATGATATTTTTTCATGGCATCAAAGATATCCAGAACATGCTTCTCGATCATCTGTGTATGGGAAGTATGGCATCGATAGCGTTTTGCCATATTTCTGGATGCACTCAGGATATCTTCCTGAAAATCGTGCTTGTACTTGATTTTTTTCGTGATCTCTGCATAATCTGCCACAATCCCATCGATCAGAAAAACTCCAGGCACCCAAACACATTTTGCTCCAGTACTCTCCAGAATTCTCTTTGCTGTCATAACACATGGCTTGACCATAGCCGCATATTCTGTGGTCAGATCAAAACTGTCTTCTATTGTATTATTACTCATTTCAGTAATATGTGTACACAGTTTTAAAAATTCTTCTGCATCGATCAATCCATTTTTTTCTTTTCCATGCAGATATTTTGCCCAGAATAAAAGACTGTCTCCCACTAAGATCAGATTCTTTACTTCCCTCTCTTTGAGATACATTTTTTTAAAGGTATGAAGTTCATTGTCAACCACTTCTTCTAAAATATTCTGATGTACCTGCTCACTTTCCTGAATCATAGACTGGACTTCATGGATCCTCATTGCCCCTAACTGAAGGTTCTGTGTACTTACAAGAGCATCTTGGTCAAAAAGAGAAACTTGTGTGCTTCCAAATCCTAAACTTGCTACTGCAGTCCCCTCTTGGATCAGCTGGTCAAACATTTCTCCTTTGATCGCAATTGCTTTATAAAGCAAAAAGCGCTGTTCTGAATTGCTGATAACATGGATTTCCAAACCAGTGCGAACCCGTATCTGATCCAATACGATCCGTCGATTTTTTGCCTCACGGATAGCACTGGTCGCATAAGCACAATATGCTTCCACATGATAAGAATCCTTTATTCTGGCAAAATCACTCAAAACCAGACACAGCTCCTCAACCATACTGTAACTGATCTTCTCATTTGTAAAGGTATCCTTTCCCAGAGCAATCTCATGGCGGACATGTTCTATTTCCTTCACACCAAACTTAGAAGAAATCTCAAAAATCCCAAGTTCCAGCGCAAATGTCCCCACTTCAATCGCTGCAAATAAATGAATTGCCATAGTAGTCCCTCCTTTTCCCTTGATGTCCATAAATCAAATGTCATATTTCTTCACTTTAGTTAGTGGCAGTATCCATACGTCCCATCAACCAGACAATAAACTGCTCTGCACTCCGTCCTGACATACCTCCATGATTTAATTCCCACTGATTTGCCAAAAGAAGCAACTTCTCTTCTGGCATATCAACACCACGTTTTTTCGCCAGTTCCAGAACAATATTTTGAAATTCCGACTTATCCGGTACTCCATAATAAATCGTAACTCCGAAACGTGCTGCCAAAGACAGTTTTTCCTGAACAGTATCATTCATGTGCAGTTCGTCATCTAACTCACGCTTGTCACTAAACTTTTCCAGTATCAGATGCCGTCTGTTAGAAGTCGCATAGATCAATACATTTTTAGGGCGTTTCCCAAGACCACCTTCAATGATCGCTTTTAAATACTTATACTCTAATTCCGACTCTTCAAAAGACAGGTCATCCATATAAATAATAAATTTATAATTTCTGTCTTTTACCTGATCGATCACGTCAGAAAGGCACTGAAACTGGTGTTTATAGATCTCGATCATACGCAGCCCACGCTCATAATATGTATTCAAAATAGCCTTAATGCTTGAAGATTTTCCTGTTCCGCTGTCACCAAACAAAAGACAGTTATTCGCAGCTTTCCCCTCGATAAAAGCCTCTGTATTTTCAATAAGTTTTCTCTTCTGGCTCTCATATCCGATCAGATCATCCAAATAGACATGTTCCACATTTGTGATCGGTTCGATCTGTACTTTCTCATCTTTCTGTACCACACGAAATGCCTTGTTCAAGCCAAATTTTCCCACTCCAAACTCTTTATAAAAACCAGTCACACAATTCTTAAATTCTTCTACACTTTCTGCCTGCTCCAAAGCCCCTGACAGCTCCATGATACGATTTCTGACCCGTCTGTTAAAAACTTTTCCGCTTCCACTTGGCTGTCTGTAATGAGACAGGATCTCCCATACCCCATCTGCATCCAATGTTTTTATATCTTTCTTAAAAAGTTCCATCAAAATCTTAATATCATGGTCTACCAGACAAGCCACGTCTCCCTCCGCCTGTCCCTTGATCTCACATGCCGTGCTGAATGGATTTTCATGATCTGCCAGACAAAGCGCCAAAAACGCATGCCACAGGTTTCCCTCCAGTCCATATGTATCTGCAAGTTCCACCAGTCTTCCGGCAAGTTCACTGCTCTCTTCCAGATCCAATGTATCTGTCTCAAACAACTTTTCCATCCGTTCTAACAAATCCTGATCTGCCATATTTCTGTATAAAATCAACTGTCCTGCTCTCATATTCCCGTTCATCTCCTACTCTGCCAAGCCAGTTCCATGGGAATAATAATTTCCAAGGATCTTTACATTGGATGCTTCACTGAAAATACCTTTTAATGCATTTCTGACACCTGCATCTGCCAGATTTCCCTCTATATCTACAAAGAAACGATATTCCCATGTTCTCCCAATGATAGGACGAGACTCAATTTTCATCATATTGACATGATTAAAAATAAAATTTCCCAACATATTATATAGAGAACCACTCACATGAGGAAGTTCAAAACACAGACTCACTTTATTGGCTCTCTTCTCATATACTGGATGTTTGGACACCACAATAAAACGGGTCGTATTATTTTTATTGTACTGGATTTCACGCTGCAGCACCTTTAAACCATATAACTTTCCGGCAATCTCACTTGCCACTGCTGCCTGTGTC
This sequence comes from uncultured bacterium, assembly GCA_905214855.1. Lineage (GTDB taxonomy): Bacteria > Bacillota > Clostridia > Lachnospirales > Lachnospiraceae > CAJMNU01. Next base: position 4,066 of record CAJMNU010000067.1, read on the forward strand.
TTATCCTGATCATCCAACACTTTTTTGGCTGCTATGGCTGTATTTTCCACACTGATCTGTTTCCATTCTCTGTGTTCATTCAAAAATACTGAACTTTGCATCAACGCCTGAGGATGAGAAAATACCGTTTTTACATCCAAAATATCAGCATCTTTTGTTCCAAGAAGAGCATGGCTGATCGGAACACAGATCTCAGCCACAATATAATTATGGTACTTCACAAGCAGATCATAGTTATCTGTCACCGCACCTGCTGAAGAGTTTTCAATGGGAAGAACTGCATAATCTGCCTTTTCTTCTTCCACTTCCCTCATTGCATCATCCCATGTTTTTACATGATACATAGGAGTTTCTTCTCCAAAATACTGGATCGCCGCAGCCTGACTGTAAGCTCCCTCTACTCCTTGATACACCACACGGATCTGCTTCATTGGCAGGCTGTCTATCTGATGAAATCCCATCTCTACTTCCTGACCATATTTTGCCAAAATCTGATACTGATACCGTCTGCTGATCGTCATCACCTGAGAGAAAATCTCACGCATTGCCTGACTGTTAAAACTGCTATGAGCCTGAGAACCCACTGCCTCCAGTTTCTGTTCCTCTCTCTCTTTATCATATACAGCTTTTCCTGTCTGTATCTTATATTCAGCCACTTCGGATGTCAGACGCATACGTTCCTCTAATAAATCCACAATATCATGGTCGATCACATCCAGTTGTTTTCTTATCTCCTGTAAGTCCATACTCGCTTTTTATCCCTTTCTGATCGTTTCCTGTTCCCCCTCTAATACATCCTAATACATCTGTCCTTTTCTCTTATAGGAACTGCCTTTTCATTTGTTTTTGCTTTCTCTTTCTTTATAAGATTGATTCTTTTTTCCTTTTCTTTTGTTTTCCTCACTTGTCTGTCTTCTCTGCCCGTTCTTTCATCTGTGCCTCCAGCATAGAAAGGATCACACTGCGCACATATGCTCCGGCAAATTTTCTCTGTTCAGGTTCTAGTTCCTTTAAGTTGATCGGTTTGCCATATTCTACGATCACATGAGATTTTTTCATTCTCGGCATCTGTTTCTCAAAAATCTCAGCCGTTCCCGTCATCGCTACCGGAATCACATAACACCCTGATTTTTCTGCAATTTTCAGGCTTCCCTCTTTAAAAGGAAGAAGCTCTAACACCTCACCTCTGTTACGTGTTCCTTCTGGGAAAATCCAGACAGAAATACCATTTTTCACTTGCTGAATTCCTGCTAAGATCGTTTTTAATCCTTCTTTAGGATTGGTTCTGTCCAAAAAAAGGCAATTGACCAGTCTCATCCATCCTGATAAACCGGGAATCTTTTCCATCTCTTTTTTTGCCACAAATCCCATCAACCCCGGAACAGTCGTGTAACCAACCAGAATATCAAAATAACTTCTGTGATTTCCCACAAACAGCACCGCACGGTCTGTTGGTATATTCTCTGCTCCCCGCACGGTTACCTTTGTCCCTGTGATCCGTAAAATCATACGGAAAACACGCTGCACAATATGCAGACTTTTTCTGTTCTTTTTATCTGGATCTGTTTCTCCCACTTTGTTAAGCCACATTCTTACTCCTGTACTAAAAAACAAGAATAAAATCACCGCCAAAGCCACCAGAATAAAACGTATCATATGCACCTCCAAAAGCAAATCAGACTCTTACCTTATCTGGTTCTGTCCGATAGTTATTTTTTCATTATAGTCAACTTATGATAGAATTACAAGGTCTGTTCTGGTGCTTTTCTGGTGATTTTTTCCATCAATAATCCTGTAGCAAACCAAAATGGCGCAAAATCCAAACGGATCAATCCATCTATATTTGTCGGGCATCCCGTATAATCCCAAGGACATATTCCCATATGCCTCAATAACAAACCGCTTGCATACTCAACTGCAAAGATCAGCACCATAAAGAAAAGACCATGACGAACATATTTTGGCCATACTGACCTCTCATTCCAATCTACAATCTGTCTGTACGGTTCATCTACCCAATGATCTATGGTATCTGCGATCGGGGCTAACAATGCTCCCATTCCATAAATTGGAAACATCAAAAAAGAAGTATGTGCTGTCATACTAAAATCATGTCTCAGCAAAGAACCAGCAGATGTAAATATCACCTCCAGACACCAGCCAGCAATTCCGCAGCGGATAAAATCCCTTATCAATGATGGATATTGTTTGTCTCTTTCTTTTTTTACATATAGTTGTATTGTTTTCTTTGTCTTCATATGTTCTAGTATAAAGACAAATCCTAAATTTATACCTATACTTACAAAAGAGGAGATAAAAGCCTGCTTCCCTGTTCTTTCATACGCAGCCACAATGGTCTTTCTTTATATTCTTCTAAAGTCACTTCATGACAGTATTCCAAATCCTGCACAAATTTTGTTTCCAGTTCCTTTGTCACATCTTCATCGTATATGACTGCATTCACTTCAAAATTCAGCTCAAAACTACGCATATCCATGTTCGCAGTTCCATAACAACTGACCAGACCATCCACAGTAACTCCTTTTGCATGCAGGAATCCATTTTCATATGTGTAACAGCGTGCCCCTGCCTCCAGCAAATCTCCCATGTAAGAATACGTAGCCCAATATACAAACGGATGATCTGGCTTACAGGGGATCATAAGGCGTACATCCAGTCCGGACTGTGCCGCAATGATCAAAGCAGAAATCACTGCATCATCTGGAACAAAATATGGAGTCTGGATATAAATATGATTCTTTGCCTTATGAAACAGCTGCAAATAATTATCTCTTATCTGACGTGTCTTGGTATCTGGTCCACTGCTAATGATCTGAATAGGAATGTAAGAATGCATCGCCTCTTTTACAGCATCATCCTCTCCCAATGCCCTAAAATACTTCGCCTGAAGGAATAGGTTTTCCTTTGTCGCATAATTCCAATCCAAAGCAAACCGGATCTGCAGACCAAGAGCCGCCTGCCCTATTATCCTAAGATGAGTATCTCTCCAATACCCAAACTTCGGATCTTTTGAAATATATTCCTTTCCTACATTAAAACCGCCCACATATCCGATCTTTCCATCAATCACCACAATCTTTCTGTGATTTCTGTAATTCACTCTCAAATTCAGTCTTCCTAGAAATGGAGGGAAAAATTCACCACATAAAATACCGGCATTTTTCATTTCCTCCCAACATTTTTTCGGCATAAAGCGTCCTCCCATCCCATCATACAGGATACGGACTTCCACGCCCTCTGCTGCTTTCTTTTTTAAAATCGGAAGAATGGAATGAAATACTTCATCATCTTTTATAATATAATACTGAAAATGAATGTAATATTTTGCTTTTTCCAGATCTTCTCTGAGATTCTGGAATTTTATACAGCCATCTGTAAAGATATCTACCTGATTATCCAATGTCATGACTGCACCACCCGTCTCCAGATTATAATAGATCAAATCCTGATAATCTCTGGCAATCGGTTCTAGTTCTGCGATCTGACGATTATAACGCTTTATGATCTCTTCCTGACTGCGTACAGACTGATTTAATGTATCCTCCATCTCTTTAATATGGAACATCTTTTGTTTTCTAAAATCCTGTCCGAAAATCAGATAAAAAAAGATACCTAGAACCGGCACAAAATACAGGCACATCAGCCACGTCCACACTGCTGTTGGATCTCTTCTCTGAAAAAAGACAATAATAACTGAATAAAAGAGAAAACTAGGTGTAATTTATTACTTAATAGAGAAGCTGGTTTAAATCCAGCACGGTCACGCCGCTGTA
>CAJMNU010000068.1 GCA_905214855.1 uncultured bacterium
AAAAAAGTATCCTTGCGGTATTGATTATGGTAGGAGCATTTGTTGCAGTTAGATTTTTGGGAATTAATATTATTTATGTGATTCTCACAGCAGGAGTGATCGGAGCAGTCAAGACATTGGTATTTGACAAGAAGAAGGGGGCAAAGGCATGAATATCTATGTACAGCTTTTTCTAAGCTTTATTCAGATTGGGCTTTTCAGTATTGGAGGCGGGTATGCAGCAATGCCTTTGATCCAGAATCAAGTAGTGGATCTGCACCAATGGCTGACATTGGGAGAATTTACAGATCTGGTCACCATTGCGGAAATGACACCAGGACCGATTGCAGTCAATGCGGCAACCTTTGTGGGAACACAGATTGCTGGTCTTCTGGGAGCTTTGGTTGCAACATTTGGATGCATTCTCCCATCTTGTATTATTGTCTCAACTTTGGCGTATCTGTATTATAAATACAAAGGTCTTACAATTATTCAGGGAATCCTTGGATCTCTTCGTCCGGCGGTTGTTGCCATGATCGCATCTGCAGGACTGACAATTCTTCTTATGGTACTTTGGGGAGAGAAAGGATTCAGTACAAATCTGGCAGATCTTAATGTGTTGGGATGTGTGATCTTTGTGGCAGCTTTTGTGCTTCTTAGAAAATGGAAATTAAATCCCATTTTGGTTATGGTATTGTCTGGTGTGACGAATTTGGCAGTAAATATGTTAATGCAATTTGCAGCGTAGAACATGTTATCTGGTGTGTCGTAAAACCCCGTGCTTTATCTGTGGGAAGTGTCAAAAAGATAAAATAGTTAGAAATATTCATGATATAATAAGGAGAATCGACAGAAAAGCAGAAAAAATGGTGAATTGCTTGACAGTCTATTCTCCTTAATGTTATACTACAGAAAGTGTCTGATATATCATATGACAGATGCGGGCATGGCGGAATTGGCAGACGCGCTGGATTTAGGTTCCAGTGGGAGACCGTGCAGGTTCAAGTCCTGTTGCCCGCATTTTAAATTAAACAAGTGCTACACTGTACAGATCTATGGCAGTGTTTGCCTTATGACAATTAATTTGTATTCTGCCTGTTTCAAAGGAAATTTTCTAAGAATGTGGTGAATGTATGTTCCATAGAAAGTACCTGCTTTCCCGTATAGAAAGGGCACAGGAAGCGCAAGTACTGATCACGGAGCATGGTATGTTGATCGCCAAAATAAAAGGAATTTTGGAACATGTGGAATTGCCGTCAGAATAAGTAGATCAGGTTTTATTGAGAAAGAGTGGTAAAATGCAGAGGAACTGCCTTTAAAAGAGGGAGTTCCTCTTTTTGATGTGTCGTGAACAGAACCAGTTTTCCAGCCGTTTTTTCAAGAAGATATTGGATTACCAGTTCCTTGGTTTGTAGATCAAGACCTGTGAATGGTTCATCCAGTATGAGAAGATCAAAAGGACACAGAAGGGCACGCAGGATAGCAGTACGGCGTTTCATACCACCACTTAGAGTGGAGACTGGACGGTGGATGGATTCTTCTGGAAGAAGATATGTCATTTCCTTGATCAGAAACTCTTTTGGTGTATCCTTTGGAACAGCCATAGAGAGATTGACAAGAGGAGAAAATGATTCACATAGTCTGTCCTCCTGAAACACAGCGGAGATCCGAGGACTCTCATTGTTTTGAGAATTTTTTCTGTGCAAAGAAGCATGGGGATTCCAAGGAATGCCATTCCAGAAGAAATCTCCTTTATCTGCCTGTTCTAAGCCCATTAAAATACGCAAAATAGTAGTTTTTCCAATTCCAGATGTTCCCATCAGAGCATAAGTAGAGGAAGGAAAAAGGGAAAAGGAAACATTTTGAAGAACTTGATGTTCCCCATAGGATTTAGAAAGGTTATGAACTTGCAGGAGTGGTGATGTCATAGTATTAAGATCCTCTCTTTCTTCTAGTGTATAGGTTTGATAGGGCAGGTGATTTTTGCTTTTTTAGGAAGAACATTTTTTTAATATCCATAAGAAAAATGTTTCAAACAAAAGACTGATACAGATGATCACAACAGTCCATGCAAACAGATCAGCTGTACTCAGATAGATCTTAGCAAGGTAAAGTTGTTCTCCAATGGAAGAGGATGGTACACCGATGACCTCAGCAGCCACACCAGATTTCCAGCTCATGCCAAGAGCAGTTTTGGAGGCACTTATCAGGTATGGCATGAGAGAAGGACGATAAATATATTTGATTTTGCTGAGGGAACGAAAATGAAATACCTGTGCCATTTCCAAGAGATTTGGGTCTGCACTGTGGAGTCCGGCAAGTGTGTTGATATAAATATTAGGGAAAACCACAGAGGCAGAGATAAAAATAGAGAGATTTTCAGATCCTATCCAGATCAGAGCAAGGATGATGAAAGAAGCAACAGGAATAGACTTCATCAAAAGGATCAGGGGATTTAAAAATTCTTCTATAAGAGAAAAACGGTAGGAAAGTACAGCAAGACATAGAGCAGTCAAAAAAGCACAAAAAAAACCAATCCCGATTCTGGCAAAAGAAGACAGGATGGAATTCCAGAATGTTTCAGTAAAAATCAGAGTTCCAAGTGCTTTTGCTGTTTCAAGAGGTCCAACTAAAATAATATTATTATGAAGGATAAGGCTGACTATCTGCCAGACAGTCAGCCAAAAAAGAAAAATAATGCAAGTTCGAATCGAAATACGGTGCATAACAATATCCTATATCTAATCTTTTGATGTGTGTTTATGGGAGATAATAAAAATCATCTTCCGGAAGTTTACCGCCAACAGAGGAAGGATCCTGATCGAACAGGACACGAAGATAACCGGAAAGTGCATCCTTCATATCTTGTCCATCAATGTAGGTGATATTACAGTAAGGAAGTGCTTTCTGGGCGATCGGTGCTTTTGCAACAATCCCAAGTTCAGCAATCTTTTCTGCGGCTTTTTCAGGATTCTCGTTGACATAGACAGAAGATGTTTTGTGATCTTCCAAAAATGTGTTTACTTCTTCGGAATGGTCAGAAAGAAAATCATTTCTTACAATAGTTACACCAGTTACCAGACGGCTTCCGTTTTCTCCCTGAATGGCATCCCACTGTTCCGTCAGATCCATGACAGGTTTTACAGCTTCATTTTGTGTGCATGCTACTGTCGCAAATGGCTGAGGGAGAAGACCGACTGCATTTGGCTGTTCTTTGAGGATTGCAGCTACTTCTGCGGCTTCCGACTTGTATTCTAAGGTCACATCATTAGAAGAAAGACCATTTGCACTTAAAAGATATTGAAGGACATAGTCTGGACTAGTTCCTTTTCCTGTAAGGTAAATTGTTTTTCCCTTTAAATCTGGGATTGTTTTTAAAGATTCATCTGCGGAAACGATATAGAGAACACCAAGAGTGTTGATATCGATCACAGAGACATTCGAAGTTTTGTTGTAGAGGACACTTGCGACATTGGCAGGTACAAGAGCGATGTCTACTTTCTTGGAAGCTATCGCAGCGACAAGCTCATCTGCGGCAGTTACCATCTCAAAAGAATAAGACGGATCATCCATCATCCCAGTAAGTCCCATAGAAGTCGGACCTTTTAAAGAGCCGATGCGGATCGCATCTGTGGAGGCAGCGTCTTGTGATTCAGAGGAGGTTTCAGCAGTAGTCTCTTCTTTCTTGCTCTCTGTTGTCGTCTGTGTGGATGCAGCAGTGGAAGCCTCTGTTGTCTGTGTGGTTGTGTTTGTTGTTTCAGATGTGTTATTGGAGCATCCGGTCAGACAGAAAGCCATTAAGGATGCAGCAAGTGCAGCACCTACCCATTTTTTCATAAATATACATCTCCTTTGGTTTGATGATCGCATATGCAATAACATATTTTGATGCCCATAGTATAGCATTTTTTTCAGAAATGTCAAAAAAATAATTGATAAAAAAAAATCAATGTGAGATAATAGAGGAGAATAATGAGGGACTGCCCAAAGATCCCAGAATGCTATGAGCGGTTTCTTGCAGGTAAACTTATATATGTTATGGAGGAGCAGACTATGACAGTAACAATTTGTATTGGAAGTGCTTGTCACTTAAAGGGTTCAAGGGAGATCATCAAACAGCTTCAGGAGTTGGTAACTGAGCATCATCTGGAGGATAAAGTAGACTTAAATGGGGCATTCTGTAGTGGAAATTGTGTGAATGGAGTCTGTGTCACAGTAGATGGTGAGCTGCATTCTTTACAGCCGGAAGATACAAAGGAGTTCTTCAATACTAAGATTTTGCCAAATGTATAAGGGATGATACAGATCGGAGGAGAGTATGGCGATTATTGATTTCAAGGCGACCAAATGTAAGCATTGTTATAAATGTGTGCGGACCTGTGAAGTCAAGGCGATCATGGTGAAGGATGAGAGAGCGGAGATCATGCCTGATAAATGTATTTTGTGTGGTCACTGCCTGATCGCCTGTCCACAGGAGGCAAAAACCCTTGTCAGCGATCTGGGAATGGTTCAAAATTTTATCCGAAGAGGCGAAAAAGTGGTTGTTTCCATAGCACCATCTTATATGGGACTTTTAGAATATAAGACAATCGGACAAGTCAATACAGCACTGCGTAAGTTGGGGTTTTCTGATGTGCGTGAGACAGCGGAAGGCGCTGCGATCGTGACAGAGGAATACGCAAAGCTGCTTAGAGAAGGAAAGATGGAAAATATCATCACAACCTGCTGTCCGAGTGTCAACGACCTGATCGAGATTTATTATCCAGAATTAGTTCCATATCTGGCACCGGTTGTATCACCTATGATCGCTCATGGAAAGATTCTGAGAGAAGAATATGGTCCGGATGCAAAAATTGTATTTCTTGGTCCTTGTATTGCAAAGAAAAAAGAAAGTGAAGATCCAAGACATTCCGGCTACATAGATGCGGTGCTGAATTTTAATGATATCAAGCAGTGGCTGGACGAAGAAAATATTGTAATTTCCGATTGTGAAGATACACCATATACAGGTATGAATCCAAGAGTCAACCGCCTGTATCCTGTGACCAGTGGAGTGGTCAATTCCGTTCTGGCAACAGAGATCGGAGATGATACCTATCACAAATTTTATGTTCATGGAAGCAGCAACTGTATTGAACTTTGTAAGGATATGATTGCTGGTGATATCAAGGGATGTTTTGTAGAGATGAATATGTGTGCGGGCGGCTGTATCAAGGGACCAACAGTGGATGAGGAATTCACTTCACGTTATAAGATCAAGCTGGATATGGAACGCAAGATTTTGAAAGAGCCTGTAAAGAGCAGAGAGATCGAGTATGCCTGCGGTGATCTGGATTTTGGAAAAGTATTTGAGGATCATTCTCCTAGAGATCCAATGCCGAGTGAACAGCAGATCAAGGAGATTTTAGCTAAGATCGGAAAAACAAAGCCAGAGGACGAGTTAAATTGCGGTGCCTGCGGATATGCAACTTGCCGTGATAAGGCGATTGCAGTTTATCAAAAGAAAGCAGAACTTAATATGTGTATTCCGTATATGCATTCTAAAGCAGAATCATTATCAAATCTGATTATGGATACGACACCAAATGTTGTTTTGGTGGTGGATCGGGATATGAAGATTTTGGAGTATTCAGCAGTAGGAGAACGCTATTTTGGCAAGACCAAGCAAGAGGCAACGCAGATGTACCTGTTTGAATTTATCGATCCGTCAGATTTCCAGTGGGTATTTGATACCCGCCAGAATATTCATGGAAAGAAAGTCTCATATCCAGAGTATAATCTGTCTACTCTTCAGAATATTGTATATGTGGAGAGTCAGGATGTGGTTCTTGCTACCTTTATCGATATCACAAAAGAGGAAGAAGAGAAGCAGCAGGACTATGAGAAGAAACTGGAAACCATTGATCTGGCACAAAAGGTGATCCATAAGCAGATGATGGTGGCACAGGAAATAGCAGGTCTTTTGGGTGAGACGACTGCTGAGACAAAAACAACACTGACAACTCTTTGCCAGTCATTGCTTGCCGGGGATGAGGAAAGCGGGGTCTGACAGATGAATATTACGGTAGACGTTGCATATAAAAGTTTAAATAAATTTACGGAGATCTTATGCGGTGATAAAGTAGAACTTTTAAGCACGGCAGACTCCAATATTATGATTCTTGCAGATGGAATGGGGAGTGGGGTGAAAGCAAACATCCTTGCAACCTTGACATCTAAGATCTTAGGAACGATGTATCTAAATGGAGCAACCTTAGAACAGATCGTAGAAACTATTGTTGATACACTTCCAGTCTGTCAGGTGCGAAAAGTAGCATATTCTACATTTAGTATCCTTCAGGTCTTTCATAATGGAGATGCATATCTGGTTGAATTTGACAATCCGGGCTGCATTTTTATCCGAGATGGCAAATTACAGGAAATCCCGCAAAATTATCGGGTGATCAAAGATAAAAAGATCAATGAATATCGTTTTCAGGTACAAAAGGGCGACAGTCTGATCTTGATGAGTGATGGAACGATACATGCAGGAGTTGGAAAACTCTTGAATTTTGGATGGACTTGGAAAGAGATTGCAGAGTATGCAGTAAAGCAGTCAAAGGTAACGATATCTGCCGCGCGTCTTGCCTCATCTATCAGCAGGGCATGTGACGAATTGTATATGTTCCGTCCTGGAGATGATACCACAGTGGCAGTGATGAGGATTATTGACCGTAAGATGGTACATTTGATGACAGGACCAGCACGTAAAAAAGAAGATGACAGTCGGATGGTGCGTGAATTTATGAGTGGGGATGCCAAGACGATCGTATGTGGAGGCACTAGTGCAACCATCGTTTCAAGGGAACTCAACAAACCATTACGACCCACTTTGGATTATTATGATCCGGAGATTCCGCCGATCGCCTATATTGACGGAGTGGATCTGGTGACAGAAGGTGTCTTGACATTAAATCGTGTGTTGACACTTTTAAAACGCTATGTCAACAATGACAATATTTCAGAAGATTTCTTCCTAGAGCTGGATAAGCCAAATGGCGCATCCATGGTGGCAAAAATTTTGATCGAGGAGTGTACAGATGTTTCCCTTTATGTGGGAAAAGCGATCAATGCGGCCTATCAAAATCCTAATTTGCCGTTTGACCTTGGCATACGCCAGAATCTGGTGGAACAGCTGAAACACACCATGGAAGAAATGGGGAAAAAGGTACAGGTAGTGTATTATTAAACGGACAAGTATAATTTACAGGAGGCAAAAAAATGGTAACAAATGACGCAACGATTCTTCGTGTGAAACATGAGGTTCTTTATGAAGTAGCTAAGATGGCTTTTGAGGGTACATTGGAAGAGCAGAGAGAGGAACTTCCTTTCAAATTGATCCCAGGACCACAGGCACAATTCCGCTGCTGTATTTACAGAGAGCGTGAGATCATCAGAGAGAGAGTAAAACTGGCAGAGGGAAAATGTCCTACAGGAAAGAATTCCCGCAATGTTGTACAGGTTATCTCTGCTGCTTGTGAGGGATGTCCGATCGCCCGTTATGTAGTAACTGATAACTGTCAGAAATGTATGGGAAAAGCATGCCAGAATTCCTGTGCATTTGGAGCAATCTCTATGGGACACGACAGAGCTTATATCGACCCGACAAAATGTAAGGAGTGCGGTAAGTGTTCTCAGGCATGTCCATATAATGCAATTGCAGATTTAACCCGTCCATGTAAGAAAGTATGTCCTGTTGATGCGATCACAATGGATGAAAATGGAATTTGCCAGATCGATGAGAAGAAATGTATCCAGTGTGGCGCTTGTGTACATAGCTGCCCATTTGGTGCGATCGCTTCC
>CAJMNU010000069.1 GCA_905214855.1 uncultured bacterium
TACCAAAGAGATTCGTCTTATTCAAAAATCAAAACAATATTTTGATAATAGTATTTTAAAATATCTTCTGCTTTCCATCCATCTTCTGCCATCACTTTTGCACCATACTGCGACATTCCATACCCATGACCGACCCCTTTCACCACAATACGTATTTTTCCCTCTTCTTCTCTAGTAAGAAAAAAACAAGAGGAAGGAAGTCCTAACGTGTATTGTACTTCCTCCCCTGTATATGTATTTCCGGCAATCTGCATTTGTTCTATATATCCTGCATCATCCCGTTTTATGATCTGTACTGTATCAAAAACTCCGGAACAGTTTTCTTTATCTGATAAAATATCTGCTATCTTTTTATCAAACTCATTCTCTGAAAGAACAATAATATGCAGGTACTCTTCTGCCTCCACATCCCGTTTGCTGTCTGTTCCTAAAAGATACGGAAAAAGGTTCTGATCTCCTGTTCTGGTTTTTCCTGCACTGATTTTATGAAATAATGGTCTTACATACTCTCCCTCATATTTCATGATTGTGGCTGCTGTACTGCTCACCGCTTTCTGAAACGTCTGGTAATGTTCTGCTGCCATAAGCTGTCCCCATTCTTCGATCATTTGACTCCACTCCATATAATCAGTATCCAATTCTTCCTCTTTTATTTCTGTTCTTCCATCTAAAATCTGATATAAATATGTACGATCTACAATGGCTTGTGCTTTCAATGCCTCAATTCCATATTCTGGCGGAATCTGCAATGCAAGCATCCCGATCAAATATTCTTCTATGTCCAAAATTCTATTTCCTTCCTTACGTTCCAAAATCACCGTTTTTCCACTGGAAATCGTATGCTCTTTTACTTCTCCCTGTATCTGTCCTGCCCAAACTATCGTTATACAATACGGAATCAACAAAGCCGAAAACCATATAAACCAAACCCGTCTCATACCTCTCTCCCTTCTATATCGTCATTTTTCTCTGTTCTTTATCTTATAAAGATCACCCCCTGTTCAGGCTTTTCTTTTTATATTTTTTTACAGTTTCCTCGTATTATAAAATAGTAGTGTTTATAGTCCCTTTCTTATGAGTGTATGTCCCAAAAGTTTTCTTTAGTCAAAAAATTATATACAAATAAAACCTGTTTCCCCTCTAAACATCAAAAAAACGCCATGGATCTGCGTTTTATATGTCAATCACCACACAGTTTTCCATGCAGTTTCCTCACATATCATCACACCAAATCCATGGCATTTTCCTTTTTTAATTATTCCCTAATATATATTTTATTTGGGATTTGTTTTGCTTTACAAGACATCTCCAGTCTAATATCATATTCTGATATTTTGCTCTGACATCCTATATTTTTCTTATTCTTTTATTTTTCTTTATTTACTTTTACCTTCTCCAGATGCCAGATATCATCCACATACTCCTGAATGGTTCTGTCAGAAGTGAATTTACCAGCATGAGCAACATTCAGGATTGCTGCCTTTGCCCACCATTTCTCATCTCTGTATGCCTTATCAATTTTCTCATGTGCCTGAGCATAAGAACGGAAATCTTTCAGGTTAAAGTACATATCTGCACGATCTGTACTCAAAGTATTCAAGAGAGAATTATAAATCGGACGGAATAACTCTGTATTCTCTGGACAGAAGTATCCATTGATCAACTGCATCAATACACGGCGGATATCCTGATCATTGTTAAAGATATCCATTGGGTTATAACCGCCATTCTTTTCGTAGTTGATAACTTCGTCAGAGGACATACCAAAGATAAATGCATTCTCTTTGCCTACTTCCTCCACGATCTCTACATTTGCGCCATCCATAGTTCCCAATGTCAGAGCGCCATTCAGCATAAACTTCATATTTCCTGTACCAGAAGCCTCTTTGCTGGCAGTAGAAATCTGTTCACTGACATCTGCAGCCGCAAAAATCAATTCTGCATTAGATACACGATAATCCTCAATGAAAACAACCTTGATCTTTCCATTGATAGATGCATCATTATTAATCACATTTGCAACCGCATTGATCAATTTAATTGTAAGTTTTGCAATCTTATATCCTGCAGCAGCTTTTGCACCGAAAATGAATGTTCTGGGAACCATGTCTGTATTCACATTATCTTTTAATTGATTATACAGATACATTACATGCAGAATATTCAACAGCTGACGTTTATATTCATGCAATCTCTTTACCTGTACATCAAATATAGAACGCGGATCTACATCAATACCATTGTGTTCCTTGATATATTTTGCCAGACGCACTTTGTTCTGATACTTGATATTCATAAACTCCTGCTGGCATTTCTCATCATCTGCATAAATAGCCAATTTTTTGATATGCGGCAAGTCTGTGATCCAATCATCACCAATCTTACTGCTTACCCAGTCTGCTAAGAGTGGATTTCCATGAAGCAGGAAACGTCTCTGTGTAATACCATTTGTCTTATTATTAAACTTCTCTGGCATCATCTCATAGAAATCTTTTAATTCCTGATTCTTCAGAATCTCTGTGTGCAGTCTTGCAACACCATTGACAGAAAAACTCGCCACAATAGCCAAATGTGCCATTTTTACCTGTCCATCATAAATAATAGCCATCTTGCGGACTTTCTCATTATTTCCAGGATAACGCTTCTGGATCTCCAGAATAAATCTTCTGTTGATCTCTTCTACGATCTGGTAAATTCTAGGAAGCAATCTGGAGAACAGCTCGATTGGCCATTTTTCCAATGCTTCTGCCATGATCGTATGGTTGGTATAAGCACAACATCTTCTTGTGATATCCCAAGCCTCATCCCATTCTAATCCTTCATCATCCAGAAGAATTCTCATAAGTTCTGCCACTGCAACTGTTGGATGGGTGTCATTCATCTGGAAGACAACCTTCTCATACAATTTGCGGATATCATCATGATTTTCCTTATACTTGGAAACTGCTCTCTGTAAGCTGGCAGAAATAAAGAAATACTGCTGTTTCAGACGAAGCTCTTTTCCGGCATAATGATTATCATTTGGATATAATACTTCTACCAAGTTCTTTGCCAGATTCTCTTCTCCGACTGCTCTCTGATAATCTCCTTTATCAAATGCCTCCAGATTAAATGTATTCATTGGCTGTGCATCCCAGATACGCAGCGTGTTGACCACATTATTGTTATATCCCACGATCGGAAGATCATAAGGAACTGCCATAACAGACTGGTATCCTTCCTGTACAAAACAGTTTCTGCTTCCATTCCATACAGTCTTTACATAACCACCGAATTTAACCTCAACAGCATATTCTGCACGACGTACTTCAAAAGGATTTCCATCTTTCAGCCAGTTATCCGGTACCTCTACCTGATATCCATCACGGATCTGCTGTTTAAACATTCCATAGCGATAACGGATACCACATCCATATGCCGGATATCCCAATGTTGCCAGGGAATCCAAGAAACAAGCAGCAAGACGACCCAAACCGCCATTTCCCAGTGCTGCATCTGGTTCTTGATCTTCAATAGCATTCAGATCAAATCCCAGTTCACTTAATGCTTCCTTTACTTCATCTCTAGCACACAGATTGATAATATTATTTCCCAGAGCACGCCCCATCAAAAACTCCATGGAAAGATAATATACTGTTTTTACATCCTGTTTGGTATATTCCTTATGAGTGGCAATCCATTCGTCAATGATCTCGTCCTTTACAGCATAAGCTACTGCCTGAAATACCTGCTGTGGAGTTGCTTCATCAATTGTTTTTCTAAACAGATTTTTTACATTATCCACAACAGCTTCTTTAAAGACCTTCTTATCTAACCCCTGATTCATACTTTGTCGCTCCTTTTGAATTTACATCATTTTCTCGACACCCAACATTACCATTTCCCCATTGATGTTCCATTCTTTCTGATATCCGCCTTGCTGTCCAGGTAATAAAGTGCCTGCCATCACTTCATTTTTAATGATTTCTTCATATTTTTCAAAGATTTCTGTAATCTTCTTACTTCCATCTTCATAGACACGAATACGGTCCATCACTTCAAAACCGGCTTCCTTACGCATCGTCTGTACTTTACTGATGATCTCTCTGATCATTCCTTCTTCCAAAAGTTCTGGTGTCAAATTGGTATCAAGTACAACTGTTACGTAATTATCCGCTTCTGTTACAAAACCTTCTTGCTGAGTCATCTCGATCAGCAAATCTTCTTTTGTGAGATCTACCATCACACCATCAAACTCAAAATGCAGCTCACCTTTTTCATTTAACGTATCCATTGCTGCATTTCCATCCAAATCAGAAAGTGCTGCCTTGATCTTTCCAAGCTGCTTTCCATACTTAGGTCCTACCGTTTTTAACTGTGGTTTGAAGGTATAGGTTGTATATGCTCTCACATCATCTGTAAACAAAACAGATTTGACATTCAGCTCATCCTCAATGATTTCTTTATAAAACTCAGACAGATCATGGTCAGCTTTTACAAACATACTGCTGATCGGCTGACGATTCTTAATATTGGCTGTATTTCTTGCCGCACGTCCCATAACAACGATCTTAAGAACCTCATCCATGTCTTCTTCCAGTTTTTTATCGATCCAAGCCTCATGCACTGTCGGGAAATCACACAGATGGATACTTTCTGGTGCTTCCTTATCGATGCTTCTCACTAGATTCTGATACATATCTTCTGTCATAAACGGAATCATCGGAGCTGCTGCTTTTGCTATCTCCACCAGTGCAGTGTACAATGTCATATATGCATTGATCTTATCCTGCTCCATTCCTTTTGCCCAGAAACGCTCACGGCTTCTTCTGACATACCAGTTGCTCATGTCATCTACAAAAGCCTGAAGACTTCTTGCTGCCTCTGGGATTCTATAATTCTCAAGATTGCTGTCTACTTCCTGAATCGTAGTCTGCAGTCTTGAAAGCAGCCATTTATCCATAACAGCCAATTTGTCATAGTCTAACTGATATTTAGAAGCATCAAACTGGTCAATATTTGCATACAGAACAAAAAATGCATAGGTATTCCACAGAGTACCCATAAACTTTCTCTGTCCTTCTACTACAGCCTTTCCATGGAAACGCTTTGGAAGCCACGGTGCACTGTTGATATAGAAATACCATCTGATCGCATCTGCACCATATGTCTTTAAAGCATCAAATGGATCTACTGCATTTCCCTTGCTCTTACTCATTTTCTGACCATTTTCATCCTGTACATGTCCCATAACGATAACATTCTTGTACGGTGCTTTATTAAAGATCAGTGTAGAAATTGCCAAAAGGGAATAGAACCATCCTCGTGTCTGATCCACAGCTTCAGAGATAAAATCTGCTGGGAACTGCTGCTCAAACAGCTCTTTATTTTCAAATGGATAATGATGCTGTGCAAATGGCATAGAACCAGAATCAAACCAGCAGTCGATCACTTCTGGCACTCTGTGCATCATTTTTCCACACTTAGGACATGGAATCGTCACTGCATCAATATAAGGACGGTGCAGTTCAATCTCATCTGGACAGTTGTCAGACAGAGATTTCAGTTCTTCAATGCTTCCGATCGCATGCTGATGTCCACACTCACACTCCCAGATATTCAGCGGAGTACCCCAATAGCGGTTACGGCTCACGCCCCAGTCCTGTACATTTTCCAGCCAGTCACCAAAACGTCCCTTGCCGATACTCTCTGGAATCCAGTTGATCGTATTATTATTACGGATCAAGTCATCCTTTACTTCTGTCATCTTGATAAACCATGACTCACGAGCATAATAGATCAAAGGAGTATCACATCTCCAGCAATGAGGATAACTATGCTCAAATTTAGGTGCTGCAAAGAGCAGTCCTCTCTGATCCAGATCTTCCAGAACCTTAGGATCTGCATTTTTACAAAAGACTCCAGGCCAAAGAGTGTCTTCTGTCATTTCACCTTTTCCGTCTACCCTCTGTACAAAAGGAAGGTCATATTTACGCCCTACTTTAGAGTCATCCTCACCAAAAGCCGGAGCGATATGAACAATACCAGTACCATCTGTCAATGTGACATAAGAATCACATACTACATAATATGCCTTCTTACCATTTAACTTATCACACACATACAATGGCTCATATTCTTTATATTCCAGATCCTTGCCCTTGTAATGCTCTAGTATTGTATAGTTTTCCTTCAAAACAGAATCTGTAAGCGCAGCTGCCATATAATAGACACTACCCTCATGCTCTACTTTTACATAGTCTTCTACTGGATTCACACAGAGTGCTACGTTAGAAGGAAGAGTCCACGGAGTTGTCGTCCATGCCAAAATATAAGCATCTTCCTCTTTGCATTTAAACTTTGCAATTGCAGAACGCTCTTTGACATCCTTATATCCCTGTGCCACCTCATGACTGGAAAGAGGAGTTCCACAACGTGGACAATAAGGAACGATCTTAAATCCTTTATACAAAAGATTCTTTTCCCAGATCTGCTTTAACGCCCACCATTCAGACTCAATAAAGGAATTGTCATAAGTTACATATGGATGTTCCATATCAGCCCAAAAACCAACAGTGGCAGAAAAATCTTCCCACATTCCCTTGTATTTCCAGACACTCTCTTTACAGTGGTTGATAAAAGGTTCCAGACCATACTGCTCAATCTGCTCCTTACCATCCAACCCCAGCATTTTTTCAACTTCCAGCTCTACTGGAAGTCCATGAGTATCCCAACCTGCCTTACGTGGAACCATATATCCCTTCATTGTGCGGTAACGCGGGATCATATCTTTGATGACACGAGTCTCCACATGTCCAATATGCGGTTTTCCATTGGCAGTTGGCGGTCCATCATAAAATGTGTAGGTTTTTCCTTTTTTCCGGCTGTCAATACTCTTTTCAAAAATCTTATTATCAGTCCAAAACTGTTCTACCTTTTTTTCTCTCTCCACAAAATTCATATCTGTAGAAACTTTCTCATACATCGTCATTTTCCTCCAATCAGAATCTTATGCCTAAGGGAAACAGAACATATTTATTTCCTATCACATAGATTTTTTCAGAAATAAAAAAGACTCCGCCCTAAAACAGGACGAAGCCGTCAATGCTCTCGCTGTACCACCCATTTCAGCATACTTATCATATGAGTTTCTGTAACGTAGAAAATACGGCTCAGCTTAATCAGACCATCATAGGTTCTTTCAGCCTGCTGCTCCAGAGGGATTTTCCATCATGTCTTACTCTTTCCGGGCTTACACCTTCCCCGAATCGCTAAGAATTTCAAACAATAGTACTTTCTCTGTCATCGCATTTTTGATTTACTTATTCTATTTTTACCGCCTTTTTAGTATAGCTCTTTTTTACATAAAATGTCAAGCTCTCACGGACATTTGGGGCGTTTTAGCACGTTTTTCACATATTTCACAAACTTTTATCTCTATTTTTGTGTATTTCTCAAAACACTTTTTTCTGAAATTTATACTCCTTTTCTGAAATCTAATATAACATCTTTGTATTGTTATTTTTTTAACAGTAAACTTGTTTTTTCTTTGGAATGTGCTATACTACTCACAACTCTAAAACGGCTGGATACCTGCATTATTCCCCCAAATTTATATCCCCCATCGCAGATTTCTTTCGCCGCAGTGTACAAGAAAGGATAGGAGAACATATTTATGAGCAGAAATTTAACATTACTTACCGATTTGTATGAATTAACTATGATGCAGGGCTATTTTAAAGAAAAAGCCGCTAATGAAACCGTAATTTTTGATGCTTTTTTCCGAACTAATCCATTTGGAA
>CAJMNU010000070.1 GCA_905214855.1 uncultured bacterium
GATTACTCCAACACATAACCTTTGGGAAAGTATGGCAAAGGCTTTTGTGACAGGAGGGATAATCTGTACAGCAGGGGAACTGCTGCGTCAGGGGTTTTTAGCTTTAGGATTGGAGAATAAGGCAGCGGCATCATGGATGCTTTTGTCTTTGATCGCGATCAGTGTGTTATTGACCGGATTTGGAGTATATCATAAGATTGTAGAATTTGGAGGTGCAGGTGCGTTAGTACCTATCACGGGATTTGCGAATTCTGTGGCTTCTCCGGCAATTGAGTATAAAAAAGAAGGTCAGGTATTTGGAATTGGATGTAAGATCTTTACGATTGCGGGACCAGTTATTTTATATGGTATTTTAGCAAGCTGGTGTCTGGGAGTGATAGATTGGATAATGAGAATATTTGGGATATTGTAATGAGTGAATGACAGAAAGAATGGAGGAGTGGGGATGCAGAAAGGAAGAGCGAGCATTTGTCTGGAACATGAGCCTGTTATTACGGCTTATGCAACCGTGGCAGGGCAGAAGGAAGGAGAAGGACCTCTTGGATTTGGAATGGATAGAATTGAGACAGATGCTACCTTGTCAAAAAGAAACTGGGAGGAGGCAGAAAGCCAACTGCAAAAAGAAGTGTTGGGATTGCTGTTTCAAAAAGGAAAGATAGAGAAAGGAGATATTCGTTATCTTTTTGCAGGAGATTTGTTAGGACAACTTATTGCGACATCCTTTGGGATAGCAGATTTTGGAATTCCACTATTTGGGCTGTATGGGGCTTGTTCTACGATGGGAGAGGGAATGGCATTAGCAGCAATGGCAGTCAATGCAGGTTATGCAGATCACGTGGCGGCACTTGCATCAAGCCATTTTGCCTCTGCAGAAAAACAGTTCCGTTTTCCATTGGGATATGGAAATCAGCGCCCGTTTTCAGCGACTTGGACAGTGACAGGGTGCGGAGGGGTGGTGATCTCTAAAAAAGGAATGCTGGATCAAAATGGAGAACCATGTACACAGTATGCAAGAATCACAGGGATTACACCGGGAAAGGTAGTGGACATTGGTTGTAAGGATTCAATGAATATGGGGGCAGCAATGGCTCCGGCAGCGTTTGATACAATAGTTAGGCACTTTCAGGATTTTGATTGTGGACCAGAGGAATATGATAAAATTATCACTGGAGATCTGGGAATTGTGGGGCAGAACATTTTGATGGATCTGATGGAGAAAAAAGGCTGTGATATTCGGGATCGCCATATGGACTGTGGTTTGGAGATTTATGCAAGGCAGACGCAGGATGTACATTCTGGAGGAAGTGGATGCGGCTGTTCAGCAGTTACATTAGGAGCATATATTCTTCCCCGATTGTTTGACGGAACATGGAAAAAAGTGTTATTTCTTCCTACAGGTGCTTTGCTTTCTACCGTTAGTTTTAATGAAGGAAAGAGCATTCCGGGAATTTCCCATGCAGTGGTTTTGGAAGCGCCAGTAGATAAGGAAAATAAGAGAAGAATGAGGAGAGAATAAGAGTATGGAATATCTGAAAGCATTTTTAGTAGGAGGAATCATCTGTGCATTGGTACAGATTTTGATGGAAAAAACGAAGTTGATGCCAGGTCGGGTTATGGTACTTTTAGTGGTGTCAGGAGCTGTTTTGGGAAGTCTTGGGATATATCAGCCTTTTGTGGAGTGGGCAGGTGCAGGAGCATCCGTTCCGCTTTTAGGATTTGGAAATACACTCTGGATGGGGATTCAGGAATCTCTGGCAAAAGATGGGGTGCTGGGATTGTTTCAGGGGGGATTTACAGCCAGTGCGGCAGGAATTTCAGGAGCATTGATCTTTGGATATTTTGCGTCTTTGGTTTTTGAACCAAAGATGAAGTAATGTGAAGGATGAATATAAAAAGCCAGAACAAGATCCTTGATCTTATCAGGGAAATTGTTCTGGCATTCTTTTTTGTGTTACGATCAGGGTATGATCAACGGATAGTTAAAATTTCCAATCTGTCCTGGGCTTTGTAAAGAGGGGAGTTCTGTTTCTGAAGAAGGAGAGGACGGATTTTCCGTGGACTCTGGCTGCGTTTCAGCCTGAGTGTGAACAGAACAGTAACCAGGCATTCCATAGATAGAATCGTCTGTTGTACCATGTTCCTCTGCAGGGATAACCATGCAGACCTTGGTTGTTCTAAGTTCACTTGGACAAAATTGTGTCGGAAGTCCTCCAGATGCAGAGCAAACTGTGACACGTACATGGTGATCACAAACCTCTGTTGGGACAGTGCCTTTTGCAAAATATTCAGTGTAAACAGTGCTTCCTCTTGGATCATGATTGCAGATACCATCAATAGCAAGTTTTCCGGACTTGCGGCAGATCTGAGCGGTTTCAATGCTGTCTGGAACGGCAAATCCGGGATCTGTAAGTCCTGTATGGAGTCTGGTCATGATTTTTTTCCAGATTAGTTTGTGGAATGAAGTTCCACCGTTTTTGCCGCTTAATTCTTGATTGTTATCACAGCCTGCCCAGATACCAGCTGTATAATAAGGAGTGTAACCAACGAACCAGATATCACGGTTGTTTGTTGTAGTTCCACTCTTTCCAGCTGCAGACATATCAGGAATGGCAGCACTTATACTGGTTGGATTGATCTGGATACCGGCACGGGCATATTTTTTGCCGGATTTCATGGAAGCTGCCATAGAATCTGTCAATAAAAAGGCGGTAGAGTCTTTTAAAACACGTTTGGATTGTGGTTTGTTTTCAATGATGATCTTACCATTCTTATCAAGGATCTTAGTGAAAAAGACTGGCTTATTATACACACCACCATTGGCAATGGCAGAATATGCAGCAGTCAGTTCCAGATTGCTTACTCCGTTTGTGATGCCACCAAGAGCCGTTGATGCATTTAAGTCTGTATTTGTTAGAGTAGTAATCCCAAGATTTTGTGCATATTCTACACCTAATTGTGGAGTGACCGTTTCCATCATACAGCGCAAGGCCACAATATTCATAGAATAGATGATACCCTCACGGATGTTGCTGTAGCCAAGATAGCCTCTGGAAGAATACCAGTTTTTAAATGTTTTAGATCCTTGACTGTATACATTATCATAATAGACAGTTCCAAGCGTAGCTCCACAGGTATCCAGTGCAGGTGCAAAGGATGTCAGAACCTTAAACGTAGAACCGGGCTGACGTGGCGTATTGCTGGCACGGTTTAAAGTCAAGCTGGCTTTCTTTTCTCCTCTTCCTCCACAGAGTGCTTTGACATACCCTGTAGCCTGATCGATGACGACAAAAGAAGTTTGCGGCTGGAGTTCTGTATTGAAAGATTCACCGATTATGGTATCATCCTCTTTTACTACATAAGCCTTATATGCCTCTGCGTCCTCTTTTGCTTGTTCTTGACTGTCGTACAGCCCATCATAGGATGTATCATGTAAAACGGAGCGTCTCCAGGTACGCAGATGGTTTTCAGAGAAATGCTCTGTAGTTCCGTCTGCATGTTTTACAGAGAGACGATATTCCAGAGAGTAGCGTGCTGCGGTATAGTTTTCAGGATTGTTGATCTCTTCATCTACAACTGCCTGAATACCCGGATCTTGTGTAGCCATGATCTTTAGACCACCGCCGTAGATCATATTATGTGCCTGTGTAGAAGAGTATCCCGCAGCGACCAATGCATCAAATACTTGTTCAATCAGCTCATCTGTAAAGTAGCTGTAGGTTTGGGAACTGGTCTGTTTCGTGATCAGATCAATATTTTGTATCCTCTCATAGACATTATCCGCCAGAGCTTTTTCCTGATCATCTTTACTTATCAACTTCTGTTCAAACATATATTGAAGGATGACTTTACGTTTTTCCTCGTTATTAAGCTTTCCTTTTTCTGTGAGGGGGTTGTATTTGGACGGATTCTGTGTGATTCCTGCAATAACAGTACATTCAGAGAGTGTAAGGTCTGATACTTCTTTATTAAAATATCGTTTTGCTGCTGCCTTGACTCCAAGTGTATTATTGCCAAGGTTGATGGTGTTTAGATAATTGACAAGAATTAATTTCTTGTCCATTTTTTTGGTCAGTTCTACTGCAAGATACTGTTCTTGTATTTTTCGTTCTATACGCTCACCAAAACTGTTTTCCATCCCACCATTAAAGACATTGTTCTTAATGAGCTGTTGGGTTATGGTACTCCCGCCTCCTTTGTAGTTGTCAGTCAGAACACCGACCACAGCTCTCAGGATGGAACGAGGATCAATACCGGAGTTTGTCCAGAAACGGGAATCTTCGATTGCGATGAAAGCATTGATCAGATCTTCGGGAAGTTCCTCATAACTGGCTTCATAGCGGTTTGTACCTTCCATGATGAGAGTTTGTATCAGGTTGCCTTGGCTGTCATAAATCGTGCTGGCATACCCCTCTGGGACAACAATGCTGGTATCATCAATATTGGGAGCAGAGTCAAGAATGCTGACAAAGATACCAACTCCAGTTGAAATTCCGGTGAAGCCACAGAGTATTACAAACACAAACATCATCTGAAACAGAAAAAGAAAAAGCCTGCTGGTAATACGTTTCCTATTGGAAGTGAGAGCACGGAGCTTTTGCTTCGTCTGCTTTCTGCTTAGATTCATCAGGTTTTATACCTCCTTAAATAATTAAACTCTGTAAAAGACCTTATCTATTAAGTATACCAAATTTTAAGGAATAAGGAAATAGTTATTGTTTTAATCTATCAAATTTAGGGCAAAATTCAGGATGAAGAGAGTTTTTAGACTGGTATCAGGTTTTGGATAGAGCGTTTGATTGCAGTACAAATGGAGAAAGCCTATGGATTTCTTTCTTAAAATATGATAGCATCAAAATACATGATCCGTAAGAGGATTTCTGCATAAGCCAGCGCTATCCCCCCTTAGTATGGGAAAATACAGAGTATATCATACAGAATGTGGGATATGCAGAAATGGGAATGCAGGAAAAGGAGACGTATTATCAGGATGGAAAGGAAGAAAAAGGATGGGAAACTGTTATAAGATATTATATAAAGGTGGGGAGGGGGAGCTGATCGAAAAAAAATCCCGCTTTATCGCTACAACGATGCCAGTGGAGACAGAAGAGGAAGCTCTTGCTTTTATTGAAACGATGCGTAAGAAATATTGGGATGCATCACACAATTGTTATGCTTATACTGTGGGGATGCGTCAGGAAATCTGTCGGGCGAGCGATGATGGAGAACCAAGCCAGACTGCCGGAAAACCAATGATGGATGTCCTTCTTGGAGAGGAGCTTCATAACATATGTGTGGTAGTGACCAGATATTTTGGAGGAACTCTTTTGGGTACAGGCGGTTTGGTACGGGCATATTCTGGGGCAGCGAAAGAAGGAATAGAACAAAGCGTTATAGTGGAAAAACATCTTGGCAGAAAGATCACACTTGTGACGGATTATAATGGAATCGGGAAAATACAGTATTTGATCGCAAAGGAAGAGATTTTGACATTGCATACAGAATATGCAGAAAATGTTACAGTAGAGATACTGGTTTTGGAGGAAGAGACAGAACATGTCAAAAAGATGATCACAGAAGCGACAAATGGGCGCTGTCAGATTACTTTAGGAGATGAGATCTGGTTTGGAGAGGCATTGGGAGAGACAGTATTGTTTGAATAACCCTTGCAATTGAAAGATAATGGTGCTATAATCAGCACTTGTTAAAAATAAGAGGTTTAAATTAGAAAGAAAGGGAGAACCCCACGATGAGAACAAAAAGAGAAGATGTGAGAAATATTGCGATTATTGCTCATGTTGACCATGGTAAAACAACTCTGGTTGATGCTTTGCTAAGACAGAGTGGTGTATTCCGTGAAAACCAAGAGGTAGTAGAGCGTGTTATGGACTCAAATGATATTGAGCGTGAGCGTGGTATTACTATCCTTTCAAAAAATACAGCTATTTTTTATAAGGGAACAAAGATCAATATTATTGATACACCAGGACATGCAGATTTTGGCGGTGAAGTAGAGCGTGTACTGAAAATGGTAAATGGTGTAGTACTGGTAGTAGATGCTTATGAAGGACCAATGCCACAGACAAAGTTCGTATTGCAGAAGGCATTGTCTCTGGATCTGCCAGTTATTGTCTGCATCAATAAGGTAGACCGTCCAGAGGCAAGACCAGACGAAGTAGTGGATGAAGTTTTGGAGCTGCTTATGGATCTGGATGCTTCTGATGAACAGTTAGAGTGCCCATTCTTGTATGCTTCCGCAAAAGGTGGATTTGCAAAGAGAAGTCTGGATGATGACTCCACTACTATGGAACCATTGTTCCAGACTGTTGTAGATTACATCCCAGCTCCACAGGGAGATCCAGAAGAACCGACTCAGGTTTTGATCAGTACTATTGATTATAATGAATATGTAGGAAGAATCGGTGTAGGTAAAGTAGAAAATGGTGTGATCCGTGTCAATCAGGATTGTGTTCTGGTCAATCACCATGAACCTGATAAATTCCGTCGTGTAAAAGTAAGCAAATTGTATGAGTTTGATGGCTTGAGCAAAGTAGAAGTGCGTGAGGCATCCATTGGATCAATCGTGGCAATCTCCGGTATCGCAGATATTCATATCGGCGATACCCTGTGTGACGTGGCAAATCCGGAGCCGATTCCCTTCCAGAAGATCTCTGAGCCTACGATTTCCATGCAGTTCATGGTCAATGACAGCCCTCTGGCAGGTCAGGAAGGAAAATACGTCACTTCCCGTCATCTGGGCGAACGTCTGAAAAGGGAATTAAATACAGATGTGAGTCTTCGTGTGGAAGATACAGATTCCCCGGACTGCTTTAAGGTATCTGGACGAGGCGAACTTCATCTGTCCGTCCTGATTGAAAATATGCGCCGGGAGGGCTATGAATTTGCTGTAAGTAAAGCGGAAGTTATCTATAAACACGATGAACGAGGAAAACTTCTGGAGCCTATGGAACTGGCCTATATTGATGTACCGGAAGAATTTTCCGGAACCATCATCCAGAAAATCAGTGAAAGAAAAGGCGCCCTTCAGGGAATGAGTCTGGCAAGCGACGGATCTACCCGACTGGAATTTGAAGTTCCTGCCAGAGGACTGATCGGCTTCCGTGGAGAATTTATGACCTCCACCAAAGGAACCGGCATCCTCAATACCATTTTTGACGATTACGCTCCTTATAAAGGGGATATCAATTACCGGAAACAGGGTTCCCTGATCGCTTTTGAAGCTGGCGAATCCGTAACCTACGGTCTGTTCTCTGCTCAGGAGCGCGGAACTTTGTTCATCGGACCAGGTCAAAAAGTATATGCCGGTATGGTCATTGGACAGAACGGAAAAGCGGAAGATATCGAGCTGAATGTTTGTAAGACAAAACACCTCACCAACACCCGTTCCTCCTCCGCCGACGATGCGCTGAAACTGACGCCGCCGAAAATCCTCAGTCTGGAACAGGCTCTGGACTTCATCGACAAGGATGAACTTCTGGAGGTTACTCCTACCAGCCTGCGAATCCGTAAAAAAATTCTGGATTCCCGACTGAGAAAACGTGATAACCTGAAAAATGGCTGATAAATATCTGTAACATTATCAAATACTATATATGCCCGGTCAAACGCAGT
>CAJMNU010000071.1 GCA_905214855.1 uncultured bacterium
CCTCTTCTATTGGTGGCTGATTGATAATGATATTGATTCCCTGTAATAATCTTGTGTTTTTTGCATCAACAGCAATGCGATAAGAAATGGGATCACTGTTTTGCAGATTTTGCATTTGCAGATCTTCTTCCAAAAGCATTTTTCCCTCAGACAATGTGCAAATATAGCCATCCATTTTCCCATTTTTTATATCAGAAACCGGAGATATAGACGTTGGCAATCCTGATTTCGAAAGTGTGGTAATGTTAGGACTAATTGCCAAAGTCCGCTGTTTTCCTGTCAAACTATTATCCTGAAATAAAACAAGTGAATCCGAATAATCCCCTCTTTGCGTTAAAACATACAAAGATTCCTGATCATATGGAACAGAATATAAATATTCCTCCGAAGTTTCACCAAACGAGCCAAAAGAAAGATCTGCTTCCTGTTTTTTTATTGCTTCCAGCCCTTCTTCATAGGATGAGACAGGAACTACTGTTAATGTTGCTCCTAAAGCCTGTGCAATTTGTGTTGAAAGTATTGCTTCTATCCCTGTATTTCCTTCTTCTTTTTGTAGAAAACGAGGATTATCTTTAGTACAAACAGCCACACGAAGTATCCCAGATTCTTGAATCTTGACAACGCTATCCTTACCTGCAGCATCTTTTTTTGTACATCCACTCAAAAAAACGACTACCAGACAAATTATTAAAAATATACTGGCATATTGTTGTCTACTTTTTGCTTTTTTCATATTTCTTGCCTCCTACATCGTAAACAATCGTTCAATATCTTTTCCTGCAATGATATCCACACAAGTTCTCTCAGATGGAGATGTAATTACAAAAGCGCGTCCACGACCATTATTGATAATATCATTTTGTTCACTTTCATTGATAGCTCCTGCTTTTTCATAAAGGCGACATAAATCATGCATATCGTTAGGGGCTAACGGAAAAATAAATGAATATTGACTGGCATTGATGATTGCTGTAGATTTACGGGCAAGTTCCTCTGTTCCAACAAAATCTTTGATATTCTGTGTAATAACAATCTGCATTCCATTATATTTTCGGATACGTTTTGCAAGCTGGAACATAAAATCAAGAGCAATCGGGAATTTACTATCAATAAATACATGTGCTTCATCAATTACAACAATAATTTTACGATTCGCATGATAACGAATGTTATAATCTCTATTTTTAATAATTTCATTATCAAGCCATTTTAAAACCAAAAGCATCTGTGCATTAGCGATCATGTTATTTTTATTAGCCAACAATGATTGAAAGTTAAATACAATAAAATTTTCTTTTGTTGAAATGGTTGCCTCACCATTCCAGAGATTAGAATTACGCCCTCCTGTAGCAAATTTCGAAATATAATTTAACAATACCCTGAGATTCTTTTTACTGTACTCACCAGTAGAAAGTTGAAAATCATTAAGGATTTTTTCATATAGATCATCAAATGTAGGAAAATCGGATGGTTTTAATTCACTTAAATCTGTCTCTGAATCAATCCCTTTTTCCTCATACATACGACTGGTGATATTGTTTAAGTATTCCAATGCATCTGATTCAATACCAGGAAGAATTTGTCTGTAAAACTCTTCCAAAAACTGAAGATGTGTATTATAACTGGTATTTTTTTCTGTTCCGTCCTCTTCTTCATCATCTGACAAATTTGTAATGATATGGAATGGATTCAGTCGTCCTTGTGTAGCACTTCCCACATCAATAATTTTTCCATTGAAATTTTTTGCCATTTCTGTATATTCATTTTCTGGGTCTAAAATAAATATTTTACTATCCTCTGCTGCCAAATGAGTTAAAATTGTTTTTGTTGCATATGATTTTCCAGAACCAGATTTTCCAATAATAACCATATTGCTATTTACTCGTTCTTTATTTCGTAAAAAGAAATTGACAAAAGCAGGTACACCGCCAGAATTTCCAATATAAATTCCTTTTTTATCATTTAAAAATTTATATACATATGGAAAAGCTGCTGCTACACTAGTAGAATGTATCGTCTGAGCAGATCCACTCATCGCATCATTTGCTGAAACTGCAGTAGAGGAATATGCCTCAAATTGCTGCATCATCATATCTGTTGTACGGAATCCATCTTCAGATAATATATTTTTAAC
Organism: uncultured bacterium; assembly: GCA_905214855.1. Lineage (GTDB taxonomy): Bacteria > Bacillota > Clostridia > Lachnospirales > Lachnospiraceae > CAJMNU01. The sequence goes on from CAJMNU010000071.1 coordinate 2,135, forward strand.
TTCTTTTTTTCTCTTTATAACAGGTTTACTCTCCCCTTTTGCACCTGTATATTCCATCATAGCCTGACTATATTCATAATCATAAATCGTCAGATACAAATCTGTCTGAAAAAGAGTCTCATTATCTCCCTGAAGAAGACGTAAAACTTCTCCAAGAGTCTCAATATGAGTTTCCAATTCCATCAGTTTACTGGTTCTTCCTGTCTTTGTGGACTGTTCTCTTAATTCATCAATTGCACGATCAATCTGCCGTATACTTTTATAACGATCCATTGGTTTGATCTTCATAACCGCACGCGTTCCTGGTATGTTAAAAATTTTATATCCCCAGGCATTCGCAACTGTTGTTGGATATTTTGAAACTTTGAGATTATGAGTAATTAAATTATCATATACAACTGTTCTAGCAGTAAAGCGGATTTCTTTTGGTAAAATCCAGTCCATATATTGATCTGACTTGAGGTTTTTTGCTTCTCTCTCATCAAAAACTTGTGTATAATTGTATTTTAAAAAGACCGCAAGTTCTGATTCTTTTAAAATTTTACATTCTATATCATTTGCTCCCAACAAAGAAACTGCATTTTTTGCCTGTTCCTTCAAAAAATCCCGATTACGATGATAAAGAACTAAATAATGGAAAGGAATGTACACCTTCTCTTCTTTATTAAATACATGAATTCTGGAAATTCTGTCCTGAATGATTCCAATTCTTTTAGTAAGCTCCTCTTCTGTTAAGAGCCCATTTAAATAAGATTCTTTTAAATCATCCATTTTTTTCTGTTCAGACTGGATCATTTCATCATATACAATAGGACGATCTATTTTTACCATGGAAGCAGTTTCCCCCATCACGATAGAGCGAAGCACAGATCCAAACACACGATCAATCAGATTGTTTTGACGTTCTTCTGAATAAAAACGAAATTCAACGGATGAAATTTCTACTACGATCGCACTGTAAGATGTCCCATATTCAATAAATTCTCCATGGATTCCAGTGAAAGGTATGATATTACTGATATCAGGAAGATCCTTTTTCTTTCCTTTTTGTTTTTTTAAATCCACATTTTCTTCTTGTGCCTTTTTCGACATAAAATGTTTATATCTGGCAAGATATGTTACGGTATAATAAATGAGTTGATACCCTTTTTCATCATCCACTGGAATTACAATTCCTACTGTTATAACAAAAACAATCGTAAAAAGCAGAGAACGAAATGGAAAATCCGATAGCAGGATAGAGAACGCTAAAAGACCTCCGATTCCCAAAATCAGCATGTCTATCACACCGACTCCTTTAAAAAATTCCATTTGTACTTTTGTTTTTTTCGGAATAATCCTCATCTAATCCTCTCCCCTGCAAACAATTTATGTGTTCTTATTTCTTATTTTGGTTTCTTTCAATTGCATCATCACGTACCATCAAGTTACAACCAAAGATTCGTACTCCTGCAATATGCATTTTTCCATCTGTATCTTTCATATGGCTTTGCTGATACAAACCAAAAAGTACGCTTGCAAGATGATAATTGCCATCTTCCTGTTTTTCTTTCTTCATCAAGCCTTTGATGCCAGTAATATGATACTCTCCATTTGCATCCTTTTGACGTGTAATAGCATCACCAAACAAATTTGTCATGTGATAGTTTCCTTGTTGATCTGCTTCTGCCTTGTAACCAAAGATACCAAGACGTTTCACCTGATAGTCTCCACTTGATGTATGAGCTCCCTTTAAACCAATCAAATCAAAATCCCTAAATTTCAAGGATTGACTGTTATCATCTCTTTTTAATGTACCCAGACCTAATGGGAACTTCATCTTGTCTATATGTATATTTCCATCTGCAGAACGTTTCCATCTCATACATGGCAAACTGATTTTATTGATTTTTCCATTGGACCAACGAACACCAAGTCCTAATACTTTAAAATTGGTATTTCCTTTTTCATCTTTACCAATGTGAAACAGTTTTCCTTTTCCAGGACGAAAACCATGTACAATAGAACCATCTGCTCTCCGATATTTCTTTATTCCAAAAGAACTGCTGATTGCTTTAGGAGTATAAGAAGGTGCTGGATTCGCTGTGATTCCCTGTCCCTGATTTGTGGTTTCAGCATCTCCTGATGTATTTTCAGAAGTCGGAGTTGATAATAATGAACCTTGCAAATTTCCTGAACCAGTAAAGGAAGCATTCTCTCTTTCCTGATTTGTGGTTTCAGCACCTTCTGATGATGTATTTCCAGAGGTTGGAGTTGATAACGATGAACCTTGCAAACTTCCTGAACCAGTAAAGGAAACATTCTCTCTTCCACTACCTCCCGTAAAAGCCTGACCACTGTTACCGCTTGAATCGGAAGCCCCTGTATATTTAGAATTTTCAAATTTTTGTTTGCTATTATTCTCATGTTTTCTAAGACTTTCAATTGCCATACCAGCACCTGCAAGAGCAAGTCCCCCCGCTCCCTTTCCTATCCCTGCTGCGGCTAAGGTCGTTGCTGTGACAGCACTATTTTCATTAGAAGCACTTTCTCCACTAAGCAATGAAGTTAAAAGTGGACCAGATTTTACGACAGCCCATGCTCCTCCCAAAACAAAAACCATTTTTGTCATATAATCAAGCTCTTTGCTGCTTGCTGAAAAAACTACGCTGCTTCCCAAAATAGTAGGACATAGCATCAAATATAGTTTCATAGATATTACCATACCAAATCCACTAAAACACTTTCCTATAAAAAGCTCTCGCCATTTACCAAATTTTTCACCATCATCCATTGGCATCATTCCAATAAAGAATGGAGATACCAAGTATAACATTAACATATCAAATAATCGCTGTACAAAAATAACAAGACAGCAAGCCATTACGACAATCAAAAAGATAGCCAATACAAACCCAATGACATAATCAAACTTAGAAAGATCAAAGAATTTTTCTACATCATTTATTTCTGCATAAGAATATGTCTTTAAATCCTTTAAATTTGTATTGTAAAATAACCGTCTGACAGGATCATCAATTCCTACAAGAGCAGCATTTTTTCCATTTAGATTTAAAGCCTTATCTGATTTACAGGCATTCATAGAAGATATCGTAAATACCATCCTTGCTAATGTTGTACTTCCGCCACCATGGATCATATTTAAAGCTTGATCGACTGCTTTTAAAAGAAGACCTGAAAAATATACCAGAAAAATTACAAAAAATTCTACTGTAAGTAATTGTAAAAAACAGCGAAAAAATGAGCCCATTACTTTTGACACAGGACGTTTATTTTCAAAATCCAGATCCAATGTCGATTGCATGGTTGCATAAATAGCAGTTATCATTGCAATACCAAGTCCTATAACGGAAACCATCAAGAAAGCAGTTCTTAAGCCATCCATTTTAAAAATGGCTTCTAAAATAGGCATACTTTCTTTTTTATATGTAACATTTTCAAGACCAATCATATAGTTGAAAATCGAACTCATATTATCTACTATAGTAAGGATTTCAGCGTAGAGACCATAAATGATTCCCGCTAAAATTTCCATAATCAGATTGACCAGTTCTTTCAACAATGGCCAAAAAACCTCTTTTAACACAGGTGCTAAAACGGTGTTAAAAATCCAACTTAAGGCGGAGCTTAAAAGTTTGGATATAAATTGAAAAACTGGACTCAGGATTTTTTCCAGTATCCAATTAAAAATGGTAGAAAAGATACCCATATAGGAATATTCCATCTTTTATCTCCTCCTTAATAATTTCGATGCTGCAGATCGCACTCCTCTTGCGCCACCAGTTGCCATTGCCATAATTGCTGCAGAAGATTGAGAAGCCGCAGCAGCGGTATCTGGGCTCAAAATAGACAAAAATGTATTCTGCCCTTTAAATACTGCCCAAGCACCTCCAATCACTAAAAATAATTTTATACATATATCTTTTGAAGATTCACCAGAATATTTGATCGTATTTCCCATCAAAAAGGGAACAATCAAAAGATATAGCTTTAGTATGAAAATAGACCCAAATCCAACAAAAAACTTTGCTATAAATACTTCTCTCCACTTTGCAAATTTTGCTCCTCCATCCAATGCGATCGATGCTGAAAAAAACGGAGAAACTAAATATAACAACAAAAGTTCAAAAACGCGATGTATAAACGTCAGACAGGCAGTTGCCAAAATAAGTATGACTAAAAGAGAACTCACATACCCAATAAGGTAATTGATTTTGCTAATATCAAAATTCTTTTTGATATTACTAAGATTCTGATATTTATGTCCAGAAGCGAACTCTATCAAAGCCGAACTATTTTTTTCTGCTCCATGTACAGCGGTGATAAACAGCGCATCATCCATTCCAGCCTTCCCTGATGTTCCGGAAGAGACTTGAAATGTATATATGATTTGGTTTAATAATGCAGAAGACAACTCTAAAATAAACACACATAAAAATGGCACGATCATAAAAGTGATCATTGATTTAAAACCGTTTTTTAACACAGTAGAAATTGGTTTTGCGCGATCGTCAAACGGCGCATCTGCCATAATTTTTCCAGTTGAATAAATAGAAAACATAAACGCCATAATAGCTCCCAAAACCGTCATATAGACCAAAGCTTTACTGATTCCATCCAACTGAAAAAAATAGGTAAGAAGTGTCATTTTTTTATTGTTATACCGTATAACAGAAAGTCCGGAAAACAAACTAAACATACTGTCTAAAAAATTGACAGCTTTTAAAAGGATCAGAAATCCATCCAGAAAAATGTCACTAAAAAGAGACCAGATCTGATTTCCGATCAGATCGACAATTTCTCGGAATACGGTTTGTAGAACAGGGGAAAGAACTTCCTGAAAAATATCTTTAAATATACCTTGCAATGTTTCAAGAAATGATAAACTTACATAATTCATTTTTTTCCCCCTTCTTTTTTGTTTTTAAGTTACATGAAAATTTCTCTTTGTCTTTTTTATAAATAAAACGGCAGCTACTACCAATGTAATAATTAAAACAACAGCCAGAACTCCAGCCATATTTACTGTTTTAGGTATTACAATCGTCTGTTCGTAGATATTACCAGCATGATCCACTGCTCTTACCAAATATGTTCCAGAACCGGATAACTGAAACAGAGATTCATACATTTCCGTTTTTCCATCTTTTTCTACTTCAACATGAGAAATATCATTGGATTTATAGGTAAATTGTACCGTCTCTTTAACAATATTTGTTGTAAAAACAGGAGGTTCATGATCTACAGTAAAAGAAATTCCATATAATGCACCAAGTTCATTTTGCATTTGCAGAATATAGTAACCATCTTTTTGAAATTCCAACTGTCTTTTTCCATCTATAAGCA
>CAJMNU010000072.1 GCA_905214855.1 uncultured bacterium
CTGTCAGATTGTATCCTCCCTTTAAGTCATACACGATTTTGCATAATCCCCATGCACTTCCTGTAATTCCTGCATATAATAGAACTGTTATCGTAAAAGAAGCCAGAACTTTGGCTGAAGTATCCTTCCTTATTCCATCTCATCAGGTACAATTCTGCGATCTTCAGGTGGTCAAAGGTTTCGGACGGCAGATTTGTGATAAGTATTTCTTCCTTATTGTCTGGCAGCGGCACTTTTACCATACGTAGGGTAACATGCCCAAGTTCCGCCATTCTCCGCCCAATATCCGTCCCCTGGTAATGTCTGATCCGGCTCTTGTCCAAACAGATATCCACCTAGGCATCTGGTGTCGCCATAACAGCCTGCTCTTTTTTATAATCACTGGATTTAAGACGTGCAAGGAATAAAATGCCTTTTTCCATCATCCGTATAAAAGCCGCGGTAGACGGGTATCCCCTGTCCATGACATCATATAGACATCCAAGACCTATGGAAGCCTGTGGCTTTGTTCCTTTTCTGCTGGAAGTGCCAAATTCTTCCAGGTTTTCCTTGGTAGTGGGGATATTGACTCCTGAACCATCTGCCCTATGAAAAAGACACCTATTATCTATTTTTATTATACAGCAAAATCACAGAAAAAAAGGAACCTCTTACACTTCAAAATGTAAAAGATTCCTTAAGTTAATAACATTGTGAAAAGCCCATAAAATAATCTGTCCAAAATCTATAAATTTCTGTCTTTCATGTTTTATCATATAAAAAAAGACTGCCTTTTACGACAGCCTTTTAATCACTCGCACTGATACTACAAATTCATAAGATATCCAATCTCTCGATGTTTAACACTTACTCCCCATAGAGAACCGCAATTGCTTCATATGGCTGCATCATATGCGGTTTATGGTTCTCATAATTGGAAATAAGTACAGTTCCCTCATTTATGTTTGCCAAAGTACACTCTGCTTCTTCCTGTGTAAAATTACATATTACTAACAGTTTTTGTCCACCTAATATTCGTTCATATGCAAAGATGCGTTCATCTTCAGGAAGTAGAAGATTGTAATGCCCATCTATGATAATATCGTATTCTTTCCTCAGTTGAATCAATTTTTTATAATAATGAAACACAGACGATTTATCGGAAATCTGTGATTCCGCATTGATTTCCTTATAATTCGGATTTACCTTAATCCATGGTGTACCCACAGTAAATCCGGCATTGGGGGAATCACTCCATTGCATAGGTGTTCTTGCATTATCACGACCTCTTAATCCCAGATAACGAATCATGTCTTCCTTACTTATCAAACCCGATTCTGTTAATTCACGGTAATTATCTATACATTCAATATCCTTATAATCATCAATACTGTCAAAATAGATATTGGTCATTCCCAGTTCTTCACCTTGATAAATATATGGTGTTCCCTGCATCATATGAAGACAGGTAGCCAGCATTTTTGCTGAAATCTCACGAAACTCAGAACTGTCATTTCCGTATCTGGAAACTGCCCTAGGCTGATCATGATTGTCCCAATACAGGCTGTTCCATGCCTTTCCTTCCAGTGCCGTCTGCCACTTGCTCATCACCTGCTTCAACTCCAACAACGGTACCGGATTATCTGTCCACTTACCATAAGGTCCATTTGCCAGAAAAGCGTGTTCAAACTGAAACACCATGTTTAATTCTGACCCATCAAGATTTGCATATTTTTTTGCCTGTTCAATAGTGACACCAGCTGTTTCTCCTACAGTAATCAAATCGTATTTTGACAATACTTCCTTATTCATTTCTCTGAGAAATTCATGTATTCTTGGTCCACTGCAGATGTAAGGGTCACTGTCTCCGTACAAACCGCCTTTGCACTCCCCGTCTGGAAATGTCTGTACTTTCGAAAGCAGGCTGATAACGTCCATACGGAATCCGTCGATTCCTTTTTCGCACCACCAGTTCATCATATCATATATTTTATGACGAACCTCCTCATTTTCCCAATTAAGATCAGGCTGTTTCTTTGAGAACAAATGCAGGTAATACATTCCTGTATGTTCGTCAAATTCCCAGACAGAGCCTCCAAAGCACGCTCCCCAGTTATTTGGTTCCTTTCCATTCACAGGGTCTTTCCAAATATAATAATCCCTGTATGGATTATCTTTGGATTTTCTGCTTTCCACAAACCATGGATGTTCATCTGATGTATGATTCACAACAAGATCCATCATGATTTTCAGACCTCGCTTATGTGCTTCCTGTAACATTCTGTCAAAATCTGACATTGTTCCAAAATCATCCATAATATCCTGATAATCAGAAATGTCATACCCATTGTCGTCATTAGGAGATTTATAAACAGGAGAAAGCCACAGTACATCCACTCCAAGTTCTTTTAAATAATCAAGCTTCTCAACAATACCGTTTATATCACCAATCCCATCTCCGTTGCTATCCATAAAACTTCTTGGATAAATCTGGTATACCACACTTTTTTTCCACCACTGATTTTTCACACTCATATTTTTATCCTTTCACTGCTCCTTCTGTTACGCCTTTAACAATATACTTCTGACAACACAAATAAAAAATAATAATTGGTATCATACACAAAACTAATCCTGCCGTAGCTAAATCCCATTTCTTTGCGAATTGTCCAAAAAATAAAAATGTTTTTAATGGCAATGTCTGAATCCCTTCCTTATTGATTACAAGAGATGGAAGAAGATAGTCGTTCCAGGTTGACATTACATTTAAAATTGCCACTGTCACAATGATTGGCTTTAACAAAGGCAGAACTATGCAGAAAAATCTTCTGAACATTCCGCATCCATCAATTGTAGCAGCTTCTTCTAATTCCAGTGGAATATTTTTAATAAATCCATGAAACAGGATAATTGCCATAGAGCATCCAAATCCCTGATACATAAAAATCAAACCCGGAGTGTTTAATAAATGAAGTTGCCCCATATTCCGAATAAGCGGAAGCATAACACACTGAAACGGAATCAGCATTGCAGAGGCAAAAATCATAAAAATAACATTACTCGCCCTGGTTTTATATCTTACCAGCGCCCAGGCTGCAAGTGAAGAAATAAAAATGATAATAACAACCGTTAGTCCTGTTATCTTTAGAGAATTCGTAAATGAATTAAAAAAATTCAACCTGTCAAACGCCTTTATATAATTTTCAACAGACCATGTTTCCGGAAAATTAATAGCATTTTTATAAATATCCCGCAAAGGTTTGAATGAATTAATCGCCAGAACATAAATTGGAAACAAAAACGCAATGGAGAGTATTACTCCCAGCAATTGCATAAATATTTTTTCTATACGTTTTGCCCACATTACATTTCCACCTCCATCTTTTTACTGCAATACAACTGCGTCAACGATACAATTGCAATGACAATAACAAAAATCAGCGCCTTTGCCTGTGCGCGGCCCAGATCATTTTCTCCAAATGCAGTACGGTAAATATTCATACATACCATCTGTGTAGAGCCATAAGGTCCACCGTTTGTTAAAGCCAGGTTCTGGTCATAAAGTCTGAAGGTACCTGAAAGTGTCAGAAAGAAACCAATTGTAAATGCCGGCATACATAATGGCAATATCAAATTTTTTAAACGCTGCAGTCTTCCTGCACCATCAATTTCTGCAGCCTCAATCAGATTATCCGGAATACTCTGCAGCTGTGCTATATACACGATCATCATATATCCCGCCTGCTGCCATACAACTACAATCATTAATCCAACGGTAGATGTAAATGGTGTAGACAACCATCCCTGAAGCCATGAAATATTTAGTGATTTTCCTAAGTAATTGAACCCCTGTGTAAACACAAACTGCCCGCAAACCACTCCAAGGATCAGGCTTATTACTGCCACAATTACCATGTCATCCTCCCTTATGTCTTACTCAATCTTGCCGTAAAGCCCCTAGCTTTAGCTATGGAGATATCAGGCATTTTGTATTTCCCTGCTGTCATCACGAGAATTTCATCATCCCATACTTATTTTTCCATGAATTTTTTTGTCAATATATAAACCACAAGTACGGAAAGTATGATAGGTACTAACGAAAATACAAGACTATCCATTCCAAGTTCCGCTAGTTCTGAAAAAAAATCTGGTCTGCTTCCTAAAGAAACTCCCATACAAAAGATCAAAACAGCTGTACACACCAACTGCAGCCATGCATTGGGTTTACTCCATTGAATAGGAAAACAGGTAAAACCGACAAGAATCCCTGCTGCCATAACCATTAAAATTACCATATTTTCTTCCTCTTATCCTTTCTTTTTCTTATCCCATCATATCAAACAAAGAAAGCTGATTGGATTCCGGCAGATCTTTAAGGATTCCAAGATCAGCAAGCAGGTCACTGGTTGTCTTACTGACTTTTGTACGGTTTCTGAAATCTTCTTTTGACAAGAATGGTCCATCTTTCACCGCATCCACGATCGCATCTGCCGCTTTTTCTCCCAATCCGTCAATACTGCTCAAAGACGGCATAAGTTTTCCATCTATAATCTGAAAATGATGTGCTTTTGCCTTAAAAATATCAATTGGCATAAATTCAAATCCTCTGGCATACATTTCCTGCACAATCCTCATATCCCTAAGTGTATCCTGTTCTTTTTTGGATAAAGAATCGCTTCTTCTCTTATAATCTGCCAGATAAAACTCCAGTTTTTCTCTTCCTAAGCACATTAATTCATAAGAAAAACCACTCGCACGGATACTGAAAAATGCCGCATAATAAGCTAAAGGATAAAACACCTTACAATATGCGATTCTCCATGCCATCATAACATATGCAGCTGCATGTGCTTTTGGGAACATATATTTAATCTTTTTACATGATCCAATATACCAGTCTGGAACATCATGTTCTTTCATAACTTCAATCCATTCTGGTTTTAATCCCTTTCCTTTTCGCACAGACTCCATGATGGTAAAAGAAAGTCCCTCTTCAATCCCTTTCTGGATCAAATATACCATAATATCATCACGACAGCAGATTGCCGTCTGGATCGTTGCCTGTCCACCAAGGATCAAATCTTTTGCATTTCCCAACCATACATCGGTTCCATGTGACAGACCAGAAATACGCACCAAATCCGAAAAATATTTTGGTTTTGCATCAATCAACATCTGCATCGCAAAATCCGTTCCAAATTCTGGAATACCAAGTGCCCCCAACTGACATCCTCCAATATCTTCTGGTGTAATGTGGAGTGCTGATGTATTCTGGAACAAAGACATAACCTCTGGACAATCCAATGGAATATCCTTAACTGGATCCAGCCCTGTCAGATCCTGAAGCATTCGGATCATGGTCGGATCATCATGCCCCAGAATATCCAGTTTCAAAAGGTTATGGTCAATGGAATGATAATCAAAATGAGTCGTCACCGTTGACGTTGTCATATCATTTGCCGGACGCTGTACAGGGGTAAAAGAATAGATCGTTTCTCCCAAAGGAAGTACTACAATACCACCCGGATGCTGTCCTGTCGTCCTTCTTACTCCCACGCATCCCTTCACGATCCGGTTGATCTCTCCATTTCTCTTATGGACACCATGTTCTTCATAATAATTCTTTACATATCCATATGCGGTCTTATCTGCCAGTGTTCCTATTGTACCTGCCCTGAAAGTCTGTCCTTTCCCAAAGATCACCTCTGTATAATCATGTGCATGGCTCTGATATTCTCCAGAAAAGTTCAAGTCAATATCCGGCTCTTTATCCCCCTTAAAGCCCAAAAATGTCTCAAACGGGATATCATGTCCATCTTTCTTTAACGGCTGTCCACAGACTGGACAGGCTTTGTCAGGCATGTCACACCCAGACATACCAGAGAATTTTTTGACTTCTTCTGAGTCAAAATCATAGTAGTGACAATTTGGGCAATAATAATGTGGACTCAGAGAGTTTACCTCTGTGATACCTGCCATATTTGCCACAAAAGAAGAGCCTACAGAACCTCTTGAACCAACCAGATATCCGTCTTCCACTGATTTCCACACCAGTTTCTGAGCAATGATATACATTACGGCAAATCCATTGCTGATAATAGAATGCAGTTCCTTTTCCAGACGATCTACTACGATCTGAGGCAGATTTTCCCCATACTGCTTGTGTGCAGAGCGATAACAGATTTCTCTTAATGTTTCGTCTGAATCTTCAATCACCGGAGGACATTTATCCGGACGCACTGGAGAGATTTTTTCACACATTGCCGCAATCTTTCTTGTATTCTTTACAACTACCTCATATGCCTTTTCTTCTCCCAGATAGTCAAATTCACGAAGCATTTCCTCTGTCGTACGAAGATATAAAGGTGCTTGCTCATCGGCATCCTTAAATCCCTGACCAGCCATAATAATCTTTCTATATACTTCATCCTGAGGATCTAAAAAATGAACATCACATGTCGCACAGACTGGTTTTTCAAATTGTTCTCCCAAAGCCACGATCTTTCGATTCAGATTTTTTAAATCCTCTTCTGTGTGAACAGGACTTTTCTCATCTCTTAACATAAAACGGTTATTTCCCAATGGCTGTATCTCAAGATAGTCATAGAACTGTACCAGTCTTGCAATTTCTTCTTCTGGACTTCCCCTCAAAAGCGCTTGATACAATTCTCCCGCTTCACATGCCGAACCAATGATCAGCCCTTCCCGATACTTATTCAAAACACTCTTTGGAATCCTTGGTCTTCTGGCAAAGTAGTTAATATGGGACCATGAAACCAAACGGTACAGATTAACTCTGCCCAAATCATTTTTTGCCAAAATGATCACATGGTATGTAGGCATCTTTTTAATTGTATCTTCTGACATTTGACTGAGTTGATTCAGATTTTCCAAATCTTCTACTCCGCGCTCACGGAGCATTTTTACAAATGATGCAAAAATCTCAGCAGTCGCTCCTGCATCATCTACTGCTCTGTGATGATTTTCCAGAGAAATATTCAATGCTTTTGCTACAGTATCCAGTTTATATCGGTTCAAATTCGGCAATAAAACACGCGCGATCGCTACGGTATCTAATATAGTCGGATTAAATGCAATTCCTTGCGTTCTGGCATTTTGAAAAATAAAACTCATATCAAACGAGGCATTGTGTGCTACCATAACAGCCTGACCGCAAAATTCCAAAAATTTTGGAAGCACTTCCTCAATCTTTGG
>CAJMNU010000073.1 GCA_905214855.1 uncultured bacterium
AGCACTGACCAAACAATGCTGCCTGCTGGTCTCCCGCAGCTCCTGCGATCGGGATGCCTCCCCCCAACACTTCTGGTGCAGTCTCTCCATAGATACAGCTGCTAGGCTTTACCTCAGGGAGCATACAGCGGGGAATATCAAAATATCTTAAAATTTCATCATCCCAACATAATTTATGGATATCAAACAACATGGTTCTCGAAGCATTGGTATAATCGGTTACATGAACACGCCCTTTTGTCAGATTCCAGATCAGCCATGTATCCACAGTGCCAAATAAAAGCCTTTCTGGCACGTTCCTTCGCTCCTTCTACATGATCCAAGATCCATTTGATCTTTGTGGCGGAAAAATAAGCATCTGGTATCAACCCTGTCCGCTCTCGGATGATCTCTCCAAAACCGTCTTCCTGTAACCGATCTATCATATCCGCTGTCCTGCGGCACTGCCATACAATTGCCGGATAGACCGGTTCTCCTGTTTTTTTATCCCAAATAATCGTAGTTTCTCTCTGATTTGTAATCCCAATCGCTGCGATATCGGTAGATAACGCACCAATCTGTCCCATCGCCTCTGCCATAACAGAAACCTGTGTTGCCCATATATGCATGGGATTATGCTCTACCCATCCGGGTTTTGGATAAATCTGTTCAAATTCTTTTTGGGAAACACTGCAAATATTTCCTTCCCTGTCAAATAAAATACAGCGGGAACTGGTTGTCCCCTGATCTAACGCAATCACATATTTTTTTCTCAATTCACATTCCCTTCTTTCACTGTATTCTTTTTCCCACTTTTTTTGTTGCAATGATATCTATGCCTGTCTCTGCCACATTTTGAAGTATCACATCACCAATTTCAATTGGAGCAATTGCCACAATGTTTCTCACAGCATCTATACATTCCCTGATCTTAGATTTTGGTATATCAGATGCCGTTTTTACAGAAAGCATGGGAATTTCTCCATCTAGCACTTTCACTGTAGTTGTCACGATCCTAGTTGGACTTACACACTCTTTTTGAGCATAGATCTCTCCTCTTTTACAATGATTTCCTTCTACTGAAATCACTACATCGTCTTTCTTTTTTGCACTCAGCTGACAGCCAAGAGGACAACCAATACAAATTAAAGCAATCTCTTCTATTTCCTTTACCTGTTTCATAAATACATTAAGTCCTTTCTTTGTCTTTTTCACAGATTGCAATTGTAATATCTTTTAATTCTTCTCCAGCATCCAAAAATTCTTTCTTTTGCAAAATAACTGACTCCATCTCTCCTGGTGCCATCACCCGTTTTGGGAATGTTTTTACCAAAGTATCTCCAAAATAAACATGAATCGCCTTGTCTTTCATCACATCTGTCACTCTAAACCGGATCGTCACCCGATCTTCCTGCATCTTTTTAGGATGGATCCTTTTAGGCACAGTATATCGGACTCCATTCCCTGTTTTCAGAGTAATTTCCCAATGATCTTCCCTCTCATGTACGTTTTCATTCCTTGTATTAGAACTGCCTTGTACAGATTTGACAAAAGCTGCTGCGTGCTTTCCAGCCATTGCTGCCTCTTCACTGACATAATCCACCAGATCATGCACATGAAGCACATTTCCACACGCAAAAACTCCCGAAATACTGGTGGAAAAATTCTCATCCACCTGTGGTCCTTGCGTAGCCGTCTCCATCAAGATCCCTGCCTCCTGAGCAAGCTCATTTTCTGGTATCAGACCAACCGAAAGCAGTAACGTATCACAGGAAATATATTCCTCCGTTCCCAGAATCGGTTTTTTCTTTTCATCCACCTGTGCTAATGTCACTCCACACAAACGTTCCTTTCCATGGATCTCCACAACAGTATGGGAGAGTTTAAGCGGGATATTATAATCTTTTAGACATTGTACAATATTTCTCTTTAATCCACCAGAATACGGCAAAAGTTCTGCGACAACCTTCACTTTTGCCCCCTCTAATGTCATACGTCTTGCCATGATCAATCCAATATCACCTGATCCTAAGATCACGACTTCTCTTCCCGGAAGAAATCCCTCCATATTGACCAATCTCTGTGCTGTACCTGCTGAATAGATTCCCGCTGGACGAGTTCCCGGAATCAGAAGCGCTCCTCTTGGTCTCTCCCGACATCCCATAGCAAGCACCACTGCCTTTGCTTGTATCACAAACACTCCATCTTCTTTGTTCATTGCCATGATTTCTTTTTGGGGTGACAAAGATAATACCATTGTATTCAGCTTTACATCTATCTTCCATTTTTCTGCTTCCTCAATAAAACGCCATGCATATTCTGGTCCTGTCAATTCTTCATGAAAGGTATGCAAACCAAATCCATTGTGGATACACTGGTTCAAAATCCCCCCAAGCCTCTCATCACGCTCTAAAATAAGGACATCATGCGCTCCTGCTTTCTTTGCTGCGATCGCTGCTGCCAGCCCTGCAGGTCCTCCTCCTAAAATAATAACTTCTCTCTCTGCTCTCTCTTTCATACATAAGATCCTTTCAAAAGTTCTGATCCTTTTCTATTTTTACGGACATCCATAGGGTCTATAGAAAGTTCTCTTTCTAAAATCTCCATTGTTTTTGGTGTACAAAATCCTGCCTGACATCGCCCCATCCCAGCACGTGTCCTTCGTTTGATCCCATCCAGTGTCTTTGCACCAAGCGGTCTGTGGATCGCTTCCAAGATCTCTCCCTCTGTCACAGATTCACAGCGGCATACCACATTGCCATATACCGGATTTTCCCTGATTTTTTGATTTTTCTCTTCGATACTAAGCATCTGAAAACGTGTGATCCCCACACGTCTTGAATGAAAATCTGTTTTCTTATCAGCCTGTAATCTCTTACTGATCTGTTCTGCCAAAAAAATCCCGATTGCCGGAGCACTGGTAAGACCAGGAGATTCTATTCCTGCTGCATCAAAAAATCCCGTTGCATCTTTTGCTTCTCCAATGACAAAGTCATCTCCTGCTTCATGTGCACGCAGACCAGAAAACGATGTGATCATCATATTCCTTGGAATCTTTTTTACGCTAAGAGCCGCTTTTTCACACACCGTTTCCATCCCTTCTGTCGTAGTAGCTGTATCCTCTTTATCCAAAATATCTTCCGCAGTCGGTCCTAACATCAAATTTCCATGTACAGTCGGAGTGACCAAAACTCCTTTTCCAAGTTTGGTTGGAAGTTGGAACACCGTATGCTGAACCATCTTTCCTGCTTTTTTATCTAAAAGGCAATACTGCCCTCTTCTTGGTGTAATGGAAATCTTGTGCCTGCTTACCATATTATGCAGTCTATCACTGTATACTCCTGCCGCATTCACAACCGTCTTACTCTGAAATGTCCCATTGTTCGTTTTTATCTCATATCCTTTTTCATCCTTCAAAGGAACAACGGACAGTACCTCTGTATCAAACATAAAGTCCACTCCATTTTCACATGCATTCTCTGCCATTGCGATTGTCAGACCAAACGGACATACGATCCCTCCTGTTGGAGCATAGAGAAAAGCCACCACGGAATCTGAAATCTCAGGTTCTATCTCCCTCATTTCCTCGCCTCGCACGATCCTAAGTCCTTGCACACCATTTTGCACACCTTTTTTAAGCAGTTCTTCCAATTTCCAGATATCCTGTTCCTGAAAACAGAGTACAATAGAACCATTCTGCTCAAAATCAAAATCTAATTCTTCTGCTAATTGAGGCATCATCTGATTTCCTAAAACATTCAATCTGGCTTTCCATGTACCCGGAACGGCATCAAATCCGGCATGGACAATCCCACTATTTGCTTTGGAAGTTCCACAACAGACATCTTCCTCCCTTTCCAGAACTCCTACTTTAAGCTGATAGCGTGACAATTCCCTTGCAACCGAACATCCCACCACACCTGCACCGATAACCAATACATCATACATCTTATCCTGCTTCTCCTTTTCTGTCTTTTTATTCGTTTTCTCTTCTATACTCTTCTCTCTTTTATACTCCTTTGATTTTATCATTTTTTATTGAGAAAGTCATGAGATTTGCTTGACTTTTTTCAGACATTTTTCTATAATAGGCACAATTATTCAAAAAAGGGGGATAAACTCATGAAACAACTAGATAACTCTCATACTGATCTTGCCCTGTCTTATCTGTCAGAAGAACCAGAATTCAATCTGTTTTTGACAGGCGATATTGCCAATTGTGGGATGAAAAGTGATCTCGTCCGTACTTACACAGCAGATGAGTGGGATGAAAACAAGGAATTTCCTTACTTTATCCTAGATTACAATGGTAATTTTCTGGTATACAGCAAAGATCCTGTCTATGATGCAAAGACAGTGGCTCATTTTTTATCCTCTCAGACTATGCACAATCTCAGCGGAAAACAAAATATCATAGAACAGCTCTGCCCTTATTTCCCAGAGCGAAGGATTCAGAACACTTACATGGCAAGACTCAATAAGGTAGATCCTGCCTTTTCTTTTTCAGATATCCCTGTCACCAAATTAGGAGAATCTGATCTGGAACAAATTTATGAATTGTATATGCAGATCAAAGAATTTGCTGCCACCTACAGTGGACGTTCTAAAGAAAATATAATAGAAGGCATAAAATACAATGTACACTATGGCTATAAAAAAGATGGCGTTTTGCTGGCGATCGCAGGACTCAGCGCTTCCACAGAGACATCTGCCATGTTGGTAGGTGTTGCGACACATCCCGATTTCCGTGAACAGGGATATGCCAGTGCGGTAGTTGGAAAGCTATGTCAAAACGAATTAGAAAGTGGAAAACAATTTTTATGTTTATTCTATGACAATCCAAAAGCAGGAAGGATCTACAACCGGATCGGATTTAAAGAATTAGGGATTTACACCATGTTGAGAAGTCAATAAGATCACGTAAATACCATATCTCTAAACAACAATAAAAACTGCGTCTCGCCAAGTCACTTTGGCAGGACGCAGTTTTTATTGTTGTTCAGTTTTTATCCATTCCCCATTCATGGATTCAGCAATGATTCCAGCTTATCATCCTAAAATACTGCACGAAACCATCCATCTCCACTTCCACTTGCTGTTGTGTATGCCTCTCCCTGTCGCCTGACTCATAAAAAAGCAGCAGCATACCGCCTTTTAGCAATATACTGCCGCAGATCCATCTTAAAAATTATCGGATCCTCTCTGGGAATCCAATCTTCTTGTGTACTTTGCGCAGAGTCTTCATTGCATAATAGTTTGCTTTTTCTGCGTTATTCTTAATGACCTGATCAATATAATCTTTATTCTTAGATAATTCTGCATAACGCTCCTGCAATGGTCTGAGCGTTCCAACAACAGTTTCCCCGACTGCCATTTTAAAATCACCGTATCCGCAGTTTTCAAATTCTTTCACTGCTTCATCTGGTGTCTTTCCTGTACATGCACAATAGATATCCAGCAGATTCTTGATTCCTGGCTGTTCATCACGGTAACAGATATGTGCCTCAGAATCTGTAACTGCACGTTTGAATTTGCGGATAATGGTATCTGGATCGTCCATAAGATAAATACTTGCATTTGCGTTCTCATCTGACTTGGACATTTTCTTTGTCGGATCCTGAAGACTCATGATCTTTGCACCACTCTTGCCAAGATAGGCTTCTGGAATGGTAAAGACATCTCCATAGATTGCGTTAAAGCGCTGTGCAATATCACGGCACAGTTCCAAATGCTGCATCTGATCGATTCCTACCGGAACTACATCTGCCTGATACAACAAGATATCTGCTGCCATAAGCACTGGATAAGTAAACAATCCTGCATTGATGTTATCTGCATGTTTTGCCGCCTTATCCTTAAACTGTGTCATACGGTTCAACTCACCCATATAGGTATAACAGTTTAAAATCCATGCCAATTCCGCATGACCAGATACATGGGATTGATAATAAATACAGTTTTTCTCCGGATCTAAACCTGCTGCAATATAAAGAGTCAAAAGATTTCTTGCTCTTCTTCTCAATTCTGCCGGATCCTGCCGTACTGTGATGGAATGCATATCTACAACACTGTAAAATGTGGTATATTCATCTGCAATTTTTACCCAGTTCTGCAATGCTCCCAAATAATTTCCCAATGTCAGGTTTCCGGTTGCCTGCATACCGCTGAATAAGATCTTCTCTCCATTTAACATATCGCTCTGTCTCCTTCCCGGCTTTTCTGTCCGTTTTTTAGATATGTTCTATCTTAATTCTAAGATATCTTATAATATATTTAGTGTACCTTTCTATACCACAATTGTCAAACACTTTCCTCTTTCACGATACTCTTATTTTTCTATTCCATGTATCTGCCTTTCATCGGATATTTTATCTTTCCATTTTTCAATTTGGTTCTTTCTTCACAATTGTTGCTTTATACGCTCTTACATTTGGGGTGCTTTTTCCCCATAGCCTTACACAATTTTTCTATGTCCATATGAATCGGGCTTAGGTCACTGCCCTCTTTCACACCAAGAGCTGCTGCCGTTCCTGCAGCCTGCCCTGTCGCAAAACAGAGACTCATGATCCTTACGGATGCCATCATACTTCTGTCTGCACTTATGGTTCTTCCCGCCACTGCAAGATTTTTGAATCCTTTTGGAATCAGACACCGGTATGGCACTCCGTAATATTCTCCATTTTGATATTTGGAATTCTTATATTCCTGTTCTTTTTCTTCCTGTTCCTGCTTTTCTAATGTTGTGGAATGCATATCGATCGGATAGGAATAATGAGCAATAGCATCATCAAAATCTGCCCGATTCATATAATCTTCTTTTGTCAGAGTATATTCCCCACAGATCCTTCTGGATTCCCTAATGCCCAGATATGGACCACTCGCCACCAGAACACAATGTTCCATTCCAGGAACATATTCCCGCAAAAAATCCATATATTCAGGCAAATGTCTGCGTGCTTCCAGTTCTGCACGGCTCAGATCCCACGGATCTAAAGGTTTCAAATCATACACATGACCAAAATTCAATCCAGCTACACCTTCTGCCTGTAAGGCAATACCGCCAACTTTCGTCTCACCTTCCGGAAACTTTCCATCCCGTTTTGCCTTTTCACAAGCGACACTTAGATTTCCATTTTCTCCTTCCCGTTCTGCGTATTCCATAAAACGCTTTGTATCGA
>CAJMNU010000074.1 GCA_905214855.1 uncultured bacterium
TCATCAAAATATAAGTTTTATCCTCATCAGCTGTCAGGTGGAGAACAGCAGAGAGTGGCAATTGCCAGAGCGCTGATCAATCGCCCAGAGGTTTTATTGGCAGATGAGCCAACAGGAAACTTAGATCCGCAGAATTCTGAGGAGATTATGGCTCTTCTGGAGGAGATCAACCGTATGGGAACAACAGTTCTTGTAGTAACGCATAGCCAAGAAATGGTGGATAAAATGCAGAAAAGAGTGATCACAATGGATAAGGGACGGATTATCAGCGACAAAAAAAGAGGCGGATATATACATGAGAGTTAGTACGTTTTGGTATTGCCTGAAGCAGGGAATAAAAAATATATGCAGAAATGTGCTGTTTTCTTTAGCGTCAATAGCGACTGTTTCTGCATGTATTTTTTTATTCTGTATGTTTTTCGCAATTATAGTAAATGTAAACCACATTGTGGGACATGTGGAAAGCACTGTGGGGATCACAGTGTTTTTTGATAAAGGTTTAAATGATGAAGAGATCGCCCAAATAGGGGATCAGATCATACAGCGTTCAGAAGTAAAAGAATTGAAATTCACATCCGCACAGGAAGCATGGGAAACCTTTCAGAAAGATTATTTTAAAGGAATGGAAGAATTAGCAGAGGGATTTCAGGATGATAACCCGCTTGCAGATTCTGCATCGTTTGAAGTGTTTTTAAATGATATTGAATCACAAAGTGAAATGATAGCTTTTTTACAAGGGCTGGAAGGGGTGCGTAAGGTAACCTACTCCAATGATGTGGCAGAGGGATTGTCCAATTTTAATCAGCTTTTAGGACTTGTCTCAGTATTGATCATTGGTGTGTTGTTGGCAGTAGCAGTCTTTTTGATCAGCAATACGATTTCTGTAGCCGCATCTTTTAGAAAACAGGAAAATCAGATCATGAAACTGATCGGAGCAACAAATTATATGATTCGCGCGCCATTTGTAGTAGAAGGTATTTTGATCGGTACGATAGGAGCTTTGCTTCCTGTTGGAGCAATGGTATATCTGTATCAGAATATCACTGCCTATTTTGCGGCAAGGTTTCAGACATTATCTGGTTGGATCGAATTTTTGCCTTTTGAGGAAATGTATCCTACAATGGCTGGCGTGGCTTTGGCATTAGGAATGGGAATGGGATTTGTAGTCAGCTTCTTTACGATCCGCAAACATTTAAAAGTATAGGAGGCAGAATGTGTCACGATGAGGAGGCGCAGAGGAAAGAAGAATATGTCAGTCTGGCAGCGTGTGCGAAAAGTGTGCATACTCTCCTGTTTGATACTTATCTCGACAGGAATGTTGGTTCTGGCAGATGTGTCTAAAAAAGATGTGGAAAATGCGAAGGGGCAGATGTCCGTTTTAGAGCAGGAAAAAAAGAAAGTAGAGCAAACAATCCAAGATCTGGAGGGATTAAAGGAAGATACAGCAGCATATGTGAAAAAACTGGATGTCAGTTTGCAGTCTTTGGCAGAGGAATTATCAGATCTGGAAGAAAAGATCGGACTGAAAGAAGGAGAGATCACAAAAACGCAGGAAGAACTGGATGCAGCAAAAGAAACAGAAGCAAAACAGTATGAGGCAATGAAACTTCGAATACAGTATATGTATGAGAAAGGAGATACCAGTTTTTTGGAAATTCTTCTGCAGGCAGACAGTATGGCTGATTTTTTGCATCGGGCGGAATACATTGCTCAAATTTCAGACTATGACAGAAAGCAGCTGAATCTGTATGTGCAGAATAAAGAGGCGATTGCAGAGCATGAAAAACAGCTTGTAGCTGAAAAAGAGGAGCTTTTGGAGTATCAAGGGGCAACAGAGGCAAAACAGGCTTCCGTTGAGACTTTGATGAATCAAAAAACAGCTGAAATTAAAAGTTATGAGGCTCGGATCACGGATGCCCAAAAGCAGGCAAGTGAGTACCAGAAGGATATTTTGGCACAGGAGAATGCAATCCAGCAAATGGAGGCACAGATTAAGCGCCAGGAAGAAGAAGCAAGGAAGAAAGCAGAAGAAGAGGCAAGAAGGAAGGCAGAGGAAGAGAAGAGAAAAAAGGAAGAGGCAGCAAAAGCCAATAAAAAAGAGGAGACCAGTAAGAATAATACAGATTCGTCTTCGAATAAAACACAGAGCACAGGTAATACTAAATTTATATGGCCCTGTCCGTCCAGCAGGCGGGTTACTTCTGAATTTGGCGGCAGGGAATCACCGACAGAGGGCGCATCTTCCAATCATCAGGGAATTGATATTGGGGCATCATCGGGAAGTAATATTGTGGCAGCAGCTTCTGGTACTGTTGTGATATCCACATATAGCTATTCAGCGGGAAATTATGTGATGATCAATCATGGAGGCGGTGTTTACACAGTGTACATGCATTGTTCTAAATTATTGGCATCTGTGGGAGATACGGTAAAGCAAGGCGAAGTGATTGCAAAAGTGGGTTCTACCGGATATTCTACAGGTCCTCATCTTCATTTTGGCGTTCGTGTAAATGGAAGTTATGTGAATCCAAGAAAATATGTAAGCCCATAAGAGGGGAGATAGGAGATCTATTTTGAAGAATTTAGATCGTACTAATAAAGGTGACAATATCAAGGATGATATGAGCAAAAGTATAGATGGAAGTAAGAGGAATGATATGAATGGCAATGCAGATGACAGTGTAAAGAGTGATGAAATGATAAAAAATAACGAAAATCAGGGAGAAAGCCAAGAGAGAGAACAGGGCAGTATGCAGCCAGTTGAAGAAGTTAAAAAGACAAAAAAATCTCACAATTCATTTGGAAAAGGAATGTTCGTTGGGATATTTTCTACTATCATATTGTTAGCTGTGATCATTGCTGTTTCTACTGGCATGATGATGGTAAACAGTTCTTCTGGAACAGGGAATGAGAACACAGAGGGATTTCATCTTTCCAGAATTATGCAAAAGTCCCAGTATATCCAGAGTATCATAGAAAAATATTTTTATTTTGATGAAGACTTTGATGCAGTGGAACAGGGAATGTATACTGGGCTGGTAGATGGATTGGGTGATCCATATGCTGCATATTACACAAAAGAAGAACTGGATTCTGTGATGGAAGAAACAGAAGGTGTGTATTGTGGAATTGGAGCAGCAGTCAGTCAAAATCTGAAGACAGGTGTGATCACCATTCTTCGTGTATATGAAGGTTCTCCGGCAGAGGAAGCTGGATTGATGGCAGGAGATATTCTCTATAAAGTAGATGGAATTGAGGCAACAGGACAGGATCTGGATCTTTTGGTCAGCCAGCATGTCAGAGGAGAAGAGGGAACTTCTGTAGAAATTGAAGTATACCGCCAGTCAATAGATGAATATGTAACGGCAACTCCAATACGTCGTCAGGTAGAGACTCCTACTGTAGAACATGAGATGATAGAAGAGGAGACTGGATATGTTTTAGTTACCAGTTTTGAAAATATTACCGATAAACAGTTTAGAGCAGCGATTGAAGATCTTGAGAGTCAGGGAATGAAGAGATTGGTGATTGATCTTCGCAATAATCCAGGAGGCACTCTGGATGCCGCAATAGGAATGATGAGCTATGTTCTTCCAGATGGTTTGTTGTTCTATGATGAAGATAAAAATGGCAATGGAACGAAGTTTGTCTCTGAGGATGGAATAGTGTGGAAGATTTCTTATACCAGTGAGAATGATGAGACATCAAAACAAGAATTTTTGGAAGATACTCATGAACTGGATATTCCAATGGTTGTTTTGGTCAATGAAAACTCTGCAAGTGCAGCAGAAGCGTTCACAAGTGCTCTGCGTGATTTTGACTGGGCATCTGTAGTAGGTACGACAACTTTTGGAAAAGGAATTGTGCAGACATTGATTCCTTTGGGAGATGGATCAGCAGTGAAATTGACAACATCTCATTACTTTACAAAGAGTGGATATGATATCCATAAACAGGGACTTACACCAGACGTGGAAGTGGAACTTTCAGAGGAAGTGATCAAAAAGGGAGTATTTACAAAGGAAGAAGACAATCAGATCCAAAAGGCACTGGAGGTTGTCAAGACATTGGAATAATATGTCAGAACATGAATTTACCATTATTGAAAGGCAATAGATTTTTAGATTTATGGGATTCCATGAAATTAAAAAAGATAACAAAAGAATATTCAAATAAGAAAAGACTGGCTGGGCATCGAGAAAAGAAAACGATTGTTCGCCAGTCTTTCAACAGAGGAGGAAACGTTTTGAAAGACAACAGACAATTATTTGAAGAAGCACCTGTCTCCAAAGCAGTAGCTGTCATGGCTATACCAACCATGATTTCTATGTTGGTTGTAGTTATCTACAATATGGCAGATACATTTTTTATCGGACAGACAGGAGATCCGATGAAGGTGGCAGCGGTATCCTTGGCGACACCTGTATTCATGGTATTTATGGCACTGGGCAATCTTTTTGGAATTGGTGGAAGTTCTGCGATCTCTCGTGCATTGGGAGAAAGAAAACATGAACGTGCCAGACAAATTTCAGCGTTTTGTTGCTATGGTTCTATTGGTTTAGGAGTCATTATAGCAGCATTGTTTTTGATTGGTATGAATGGAATCCTGAAAATGATTGGTGCTAGTCCTAATACGATCGAATATGCAAGAGATTATCTAACCTATATTGCATTTGGCGGTCCATTTATCATGTTTGGAACTGCGTTTGGTAATATTTTGCGTGGTGAAGGAGCATCAAAAGAATCTATGATCGGCAATATGATCGGAACGATCACAAATATTGTTTTAGATCCCATCATGATCTTGATGCTGGATTGGGGAGTGACTGGAGCAGCAGTTGCGACAGTCATTGGAAATATGGCGGCAAGTGCATATTATGTACAATATTTTTTGAGAAAAAAATCCAGTCTCTCTATTCACTTGAAAGATTTTCGTATGGGAGATAAGATTGCGTCAAGTGTGACTTCAATCGGCATTCCGGCATCTTTAAATAATATTTTAATGAGTGCGGCAAATATTGTATTAAATCAGGTGCTGGTCAGCTATGGTGATACACCAGTTGCAGCGATGGGAGTGGCAAGTAAGACAAATATGTTAGTAGTGCTGCTTCAGATCGGACTATGTGCGGGAATTCAGCCGTTGATTGGATATAATTATGGAGCAAGAAATAAAAAAAGGCTGATGCAGGTCTTTCGATTTACTGGTATGTGTGCAGTAGTGATGGGTACAGTATTGACGATCATTATGGTGATTGCCAGAAGACCGATCATTGAACTGTTTATCAATGATCCAGATGTAGTAGCATATGGTATTCAGATGATGATAGCACTTCAGATTTCAGGACCAGTGATTGGAATCCTTTTCCTGTGTATTAATACAATTCAGGGAATGGGAAAAGCGATCCCGTCACTTGTACTTACCATCTGTCGTCAGGGATTGGTTTTTATTCCAATGATTTTCCTGTTAAATGCTTTGTTTGGTCTGGAAGGCGTTATTTATGCACAGACAGTGGCAGATTTTATTTCTATTTTATTGGCTGTTATGATCTGTCTGGGAATCTTTAAGAAGATGGAACATAGAGAAACAGAAATGCAGTTCAATGATTAAAAGGCAAAAAGATATATAGGAAAAGAAGAACGAGAACAAATAGACAGGTAAAAAGAAAACGAACAGAGGGATTTGGTACATGGGTTTCTGCCAAAATCCCTCTGTTTGCTATAAAATGTGAAAAGGGTATCCTATTCTACCGTGTTTTTGTAGTGAGGGAAGAGAGGGTTTTTAAAAAATCAGTGACAGCTGTTTCTCTGGTCGCCCATGAAGTCACAAGACGAATGCTGCTGTGTGAGTCATCTTCCCGTGTGTTAGATGAAAATAGGAATTCGTGGGAGAGTGCTTCAATTACAGAATCCGGAAAAATAGGAAATAGCTGGTTACTATAAGAATCGGATACAAAAGAATATCCAAGAGATTCGATTCCATGCTTCAGTTTTGCAGCCATCTGATTGGCATGTTCAGCGAGCTCCCAATATAATCCGTCTGAGAATAAAGTTTCAAACTGAATTCCTAAAAGCCAGCCTTTTGCTAACATAGCACCATGCTGTTTGATCAGAAAACGGAAATCTGTTTTTAATTCAGGGTTCAGGATCACAAGAGCTTCTCCAAACAAAGCACCATTTTTTGTTCCTCCAATATAAAAGATATCTGTAAGGTTTGCAATATCTTCCAATGTGAGATCATTGATAGGACTTGTGAGGGCAGCTCCAAGGCGAGCGCCATCCAGAAACAGATAAAGTCCATGTTGCCTGCATGTGCGGGATAATTCCTGAAGTTCCGCTTTTGAATATTGAGTTCCGATTTCTGTAGTATTGGAGATGTAAGCCATACGTGGCTGTACCATATGTTCATCTGTATGATGTGCCAGAACTTGCAAGATCATAGCTGGGGTCAGTTTTCCATCAGGACTGTCCACAGCGAGAACTTTGTGACCGGTAGCTTCGATGGCTCCGGTTTCATGGACATTGATATGACCAGTAGAAGCACAGATCACAGCTTGGTGAGGTCTTAATGCAGCATCAATGACAAGGGCATTGGTTTGTGTACCGCCAACTAGGCAGTGGATATCAGCATCTTCCCGACCGATTGCCGCTTTCATGAGAGAGATGGCATGACTGGTATGGGAATCCAGACTGTAGCCTATATTTTGTTCCAAGTTTGTCTGCATCAGAGCTTCCAAGATGCGTGGATGAGTGCCTTCACTGTAATCATTGTTAAAACTGTACATAAGATAGGTTTCCTTTCTTGGCTGAATTTAGCTGTAGATTCTCTTGGTTTGAGAGGATCTACGGTTTTTACTATAGCCAGTTTGTATTCGATGAGGAGTGGCTTATAAAAATCTGCGGATCGGAATAATAAGAACCCGAAGAACCGCATAAAAGATTTGTTTGAGAACACCTATCTGTATTGGAACATAGTTTTCTCCATATTGGTAAGTTCCATCTGCCTGCATGGTCTTACTGCTGATTTTATCTTGTTCAGCCTCTTGGCGCATGATCTTGTTTAGATGTGGGGAATCTACAACAAGCATCAGTTCTGTATCTTGATATGTACTCCTCATATCCAGATTATAAGATCCAAGTATACTTATACGCTCATCA
>CAJMNU010000075.1 GCA_905214855.1 uncultured bacterium
CTCTCTGGAAGAATATTTTTCTACTTTTTTTCTGACTGTCTCCTTCTCTAGCCCTAACTCCTCACATAACACCTGGATCACCGTTTCCGAGTCTTCAATCTGGTTATGAATCACTGAAACAGTACATACTGTCTTATTTGCTGCCAGTCTGACACCTGTCGCATCATAAATATTTCCTCTTGCGGCTTTTATACTGCGTTCCCTCTCATGCAGTTCTTGCGCCAGCGCAGTGTAATACTCTGACTCGTTCACCATAAGATAAAACAGCCGTCCCATGAGCCCTGCCACCATCAAAGATGACATTGCACAAAAGACGGCTATTTTCTTTCTATGTGTGGTTCTTATCTGGTCCATTCCTGTCCTCTGGCTGTTGTCCTCCCTACAATATATGAACCAAATTTTCATTTATTCATTCAGATCCTTACAAAACCTCTTCTTGATGATTACTGCGCCTGCGATGGCTGTATTGGTGTTACAGCATCTGTCTGAGCTGTTGTCTGTTCCAAACTTTCTGTTTGCACTCCTGCATCTGTCTGAGCCTGTGTTGTTCTTGATGGATAATCATTTGGATCAATAACAGCGGGTTCTCTCTCCTGTTCTGCCAAAGTTTCTTCTGCTTTCTCACTCTCTGCCTGAGAAGCAAATGGATTATCCGGAAGCCCCATATCATCATCTTCTCCGATCACATGTTCATCCTCTTCTAAAGGAGTTTTGGTTTCCTCAGCAGAAGGAGTTTCTCCCTGTGCCGCAGTCGTCTCCTCTGACCCTTCCTGAGTCTCTCCCGTCTGAGTGTCACCAGTTTCTCCTTCTGGTTTAGATGGCGTGATTGGCACAATGTATCCATCATCATTTTCTGGGAAAATATTCATGTACGGAAGAATCTCAACCATGATCTTTCTGAAGATCTCAGCTGCAAATGTACTGTGTGCCTGATCTTCCACATTTGGCTCATCCACGACCACATACAAAACAATCTGTGGATTATCTATTGGAGCAAATCCCAAAAAGGATACAAGATATTTTCTATTTCCTCTTGGCAATTTCTGTGCCGTTCCTGTTTTTCCTCCTAACTGATACCCTTCAATCTTAGCGGCTTTTCCAGTACCCTTCTGAGGATCATACACTGTTTTGTATAATGCATCACGAATAAAAGCACTGGTTGACTCAGATACCGTCTCTCTGACAGGCAAAGTATCCAGATTTTCTACCACAGCACCTTTACTGTTTAAGATCTGCTTTACAACATGTGGCTCATAATATGTTCCACCATTGATCAAAGATGAAAAAGCTGCTGCCATCTGCACCATTGTGACATTAAAACTCTGTCCAAAACAATTTGTGGCAAGCTCTACTGGTCCCATCTTATCTTCATAATATCTCAGAGCGCTAGTATCTGCTTCTCCAGGGAGATCAATTCCTGTCTTCTGCCCAAATCCAAATCGGGTCTGATAGTCTGAAAAAATATGTTTTCCTTCCTGTGCTGCAATTTGCATCAATACATCATTACAAGAAACCATCAAAGACTCTTTTACTGTCAATGGTCCATGTCCATAACGATTGACACAGCGAATCCTGTGACCTCCTATCATCTGATATCCATCACAGACATAACTCTCATTTCCAGTAATAATTCCTTCCTCCAAAGCTGCAGCTATCGTAAATGGTTTAATAGGTGATCCTGGTTCATAACTGTCACTGACACAATAATTTCTCCATAGTGTATTCCATGCTGCGCTCTTCTCTTCGTTTGTCATCGCAGCAACCTCTTCCTGAGTATACATTACAGTAAGATCTCTTGGATTATTCAGATCAAATTGTCTATTGCTTGCCATTGCCAAAATCTCTCCATTATTCGGATCCATAGCAATTGCTGCCGTCGTTTTGCTTCCTGTTGTTGTCTGCCACTCATTGATATACTTTTCCATAATTTTTTGGATATTCACATCCATTGTAGAGACAATCGTATGTCCATTAGAAGCGCTTTTGATCACTCTTTCCACATTTGACTCTTCATTCAAGTAACCATACTCACGCCCATTGGTCCCTACCAGAGAAGAATTATACTGCTGCTCAATTCCTCCAGTTCCACTGTCACCATCATGGTTAGAAAATCCAATGATGTTACATCCTAAAGAATTATAGGGATATGTTCTGTGATATTCCTTTTCAAACCAGACACCTTTCACACGTTTCTGGCTTTCATTAAGGTCTTTTTCTTTTCTAAACGCTGCATTCGTCTCTTTCTCGTATGCTTCAAATGCATCCTTGACATCCTGACTCAACATTCTCTCATAACGGATATAAGGTCGGTCTTTATTCTCACGGATATAGGTACGCATTTCATCTCTGTCATAACCAAACTGGACTGCCAATGCTTCTACAGATGGTTCTAAATAATGCTCTTCGTCTGACATGATCTGTTTTGGATCTAAGATCAGATTATAAACGACCTCACTGGTTGCCAGATAAGTACCATTTCTGTCAATGATATCTCCTCGTCTTGCAGGAATCACTCTGCTATCATAATCTTGTTGAGACAATACTTGTTTCTCATATTTATCTCCGTCTTCATCCACAATACGAAATAATAGAGCAGTCAATGCAAACAAAGCCAGCGAAATTACAGCTACTGTAATCGCCAGCCTTTCTTGCATTCTCTTTTGAAAAATTCGTTTTTTTCTAATTCTTGCTTTTGCAGTTTTCTTTTTAGTGTTCTGGGATGTCCTCATTTTGTCTTACATACTCGCTTTCTGTCCTATGGTACTGAATCACCTGGCTTTTCCCAGCATACACCATGCCAAGTTCTTCTGTTGCCACTTGATATACATGGTCCAAATCCACATATGTATGAATTCTGGTTCTTAGAGCATCATTGTCCATCTGGTACTGTTCCAACTGCTGCTCTAACTTCTTAATGTTATTTAAGCGTGCTATCATGGAAGACTGAATATGGATATAATTTGCACAAATAAACAGTGTAAGCAACACTGCAACAGTCAGCATAGCCACATATGGCAGATCCATATGAAGTGCCTTCTCCTGATTTCTCCTAATATTAGGATTCACATGCCTTCTTACTGTTTTTTGTGTTTTTCTTACCGGCTGTTCTTTCTGGATCTCTTTGCGTACAGTATTCCCTTCCACATAGAAATATGGATCCCGGTGTCCCTTTCTGTCTGCCATTTCTAGCCACACCTCCTAATTCTTTTCAAATACCCTCAATTTTGCACTCTTAGAACGAGAATTCTGCAAAATTTCCTCCTCCGAAGGTAAAATTGGTTTTCTTGTGATTACTTTTCCTTTGCTCTTCTTTCCACACACACAAACCGGAAATTCCGGTGGACATGTACATGGATTTTCGTTAATCCTGAACCTTGTCTTTACAATCCTGTCTTCCAAAGAATGGAATGTAATAATAGAAAGTCTTCCTCCAGGATTTAAAAGAGAGATCATAGTATCAATGGATTCGTTCAATACATCCAATTCATGATTTAGCTCAATCCGAATAGCCTGATATGTCCTCTTGGAAGGATGTCCTCCTGTTGCTCTTACTTTTGCAGGGATTGCTGCTTTTATGATCTCATTCAACTGTCCCGTTGTCCTGATCGGCTCTTTTTCTCTTGCTCTTACAATATGTTTTGCTATATTCTTGGCAAATCGGTCTTCTCCATAATCACGAATGATACGGTAAAGCTCCTGTTCACTGTAGGTATTGATCAGATCTGCTGCTGTCATAGGATTTCTTCTATCCATTCTCATATCCAGCTCTGCATCCTCTTCACGATATGTAAATCCTCTCTCTGCTGTATCTAACTGGTAAGATGACACTCCTAAATCCAGATAAATACCATCTACTTTCTCAATTCCCAGATCATCAAGAACTTCCTGTATATTCCTGTAATTACTTCTCACAATTGTAACTTTGGATGCAAATGGCTCCAATCGTTTACCTGCTGCCTTGATCGCATCTTCGTCCTGATCGATCCCGATCAGTCTGCCTGTATCTGAAAGTCGTGACACCACTTCAAATGCATGTCCTCCTCCTCCCAGAGTTCCATCTACATAAATACCATCCGGCTTAATGCACAGACTGTCAATTGTCTCATCTAATAATACTGATTTGTGTACAAATGTCATATTCCCAGACCTTCCATCTTATTCGCAATTTCATTTATATCATCATACTCATTTTCGTTGGTCCAGGTTTCACTGTTCCAAATCTCAATACGGCTTCCAACACCAGCAAGAACTACATCCTTTTCAAGATGAGCAAAACGCCTTAATGTCTCCGGCAAAAGAATTCTTCCCTGCCTATCTATCTCACAGGCAACCGCTCCTGCCAAAAAGAATCTATTTAGTTTTCTGGCATTTGGATTGGTGAGTGGTAATGCACAAAGTTTTTGTCTTAACTTCTCCCATTCCATCATATCATAAAGAAACAGACAGCCATCCAAGCCTTTCGTCACTACAAAATGTTCTCCAAGCTGTTCCCTGAATTTGGAAGGTATAATCAAACGCCCTTTTACATCAATTGTATGACTATACTCCCCCACAAACATATGTAATCACCTGCTCTATACACTGGATGCCACTGCCGCCCACTTTACTCCATTTTTCACCACTCGAAATTTTCAACTTTCCATTATTATTTTAGTACATTGTTCAGAAATTGGCAAGTTTTTTTTCTATATTTTGTAAGAAATCTATCGTCAGGAAACAACAAATTGTGACATTTTGTAGAAGAATGTTGGAAAAAAGAATGAAAAAGGACTATTTTATTAAGGTTTTCCCCTATATAAAACAGCCCCCTATATTCTATCCTACTATTTATTACTCTTTTGTTAAACTTTTCACTGCTTAGAGATGACTAGAATCTGATCTTCTTTCACTATGGAAAGCAACAATACTGCAATCAAAACTTATACATTAAAACGGAATAATACTACGTCTCCGTCTTTCATAACATATTCCTTACCTTCCAGACGAACCAGTCCCTTCTCTTTTGCTGCTGTATAACTCTTACAGTCTAAAAGATCCTGATAATTCACAACCTCAGCACGGATAAATCCCCTCTCAAAATCAGAATGGATCTTTCCAGCTGCCTGCGGTGCTTTTGTTCCAACTTTGATCGTCCAAGCACGAGTTTCTTTTTCTCCTGCTGTCAGATAACTGATCAGACCAAGCAAACGATAACTTGCTGCAATCAATTTGTCCAGACCAGATTCAGAAAGTCCCAGATCCTCCAAAAACATCTTTTTCTCATCATCATCCAGTTCTGCAATTTCCTGCTCGATCTGAGCGCAGATCACAAACACTTCACTTCCATTTTCTTTTGCAAATTCACGCACCTTTGCAACATAGGTATTAGAAACTCCATCATCTGCAACATCATCTTCCGATACATTCGCAGCAAAAATCACCGGTTTCCAAGTCAGAAGATTTAAAGAAGCGATCAATGCCTCCTCGTCCTCATCTTCACATGCAAAACTTTTTGCAAGTTTTCCCTCTTCCAAATGTGCCTGAAGACGCTTTAAAATTGCCACTTCTTTGGCAAGTGCTTTGTCGTTGCATGCAGCACGGGCAGATTTGGAGATTCTTCTCTCCAAAATCTCCATATCAGAAAAAATCAACTCTAAATTAATGGTTTCAATATCACGCAATGGATCTACACTTCCATCCACATGGATCACATTGGAATCCTCAAAACAGCGAACAACATGTACTATTGCATCTACTTCACGAATATTAGATAAGAACTGGTTTCCAAGACCTTCTCCCTTAGAAGCCCCCTTTACCAGACCTGCAATATCCACAAATTCAATCACTGCAGGAGTAATTTTTTCAGAATCATACAAAGCTGCCAATTGTGCTAAACGTTCGTCTGGAACAGGAACAATACCAACATTTGGATCAATTGTACAAAATGGATAATTGGCAGATTCTGCACCAGCCTTTGTCAAAGAATTAAAAAGAGTACTTTTACCAACATTTGGCAATCCTACGATTCCTAGTTTCATTTTTATCTTTACCTGTCCAGAAACCCTGTAATTTTGTGGGTTTCTGCCTTTCCTTAAATTTCTTGTACGCCCTTTTTACACCCTTTTTACACCCTTTTTTTATTTTACTGACAGCACAGGCTGTTAAAACTGACGTATTACATTTACTATTAACCCATAAGTATATATTATAGCATAAGAAATCTATTTTGTGAACCATTCATATTTTCAGCAAAAAACTCTGTTTTTATAAAAAAATTGCATTGAATAAAGAAAAGAGCCATCTGGCTGTTATACCAGATGACCCCTCTCACTCAAACTGAAACTTTCATTTCAGAAAACTTATTTATTTGCCAACTCAGATGGAACCGGAACACCTTCTACTAATGCACCATATACCCCCTTGTCTGCATTATCATTGAAATAATACCACTGATCACCGATCTTATTCCAACCAAGGTACATATGTCCAAATGTACCATCATGCAGTTCATGGAGATAGTATTTGTTTCCGTTCTCTTCATACCAACCAGAGATCAGATAACCTTCTGCATTAAAATAATACCAGTCCATTCTGTCCTGCCACTCAAGATAATACCAGCCACCCTTTGCATATGTATTATCCTGGAATGGATACCACCAGCCAACAGAATCAAGGATCCACTGACCGCCTACCAGAGCCTGTCCATCTTTCACAACTGTTGTCTTTCCTGAAGAGGAGCTTCCACCACTGCTTCCACTTCCACTTCCGCTTCCGCCACCGATATTTTCGCTGACATTTTTAATAACTTCAAGAACCAATGTCTTTTCTTCACCAAACTCAACTACTGTAGCCGGGAATTTGAATGTCTTTCTAAACTTATAGCCAGCCGGAACTTTCAGCTCTACATTTTCTTCTGTGAAAGTATAGGATTCGCCTTTCTTACCATTCACTGCTGGAAGAACCTGTGTTCCAACCTCAGTATTAGCATACTGATAAGAAATGGTCAATTTAGCATCTGCTGTCTCCTGTCCAGGAACAATTGGATTCAATGTCTGAACTTCTACATTTACAGTTGCCTCTGTACCATATGCTACGGAATATCCTGCAAATGCAGATGTGATCTCATAACCTTTTGGTGCAACTAAATCTTTTGCTGTAA
>CAJMNU010000076.1 GCA_905214855.1 uncultured bacterium
TAAATCAGATTTGATCGTTGCAATCGTAGAGAGTGTCTGGTGTGATATTTTTCATTTTTCAGATCAGCAAATGTTTGAATGTTTTGATGATTGTGTGGAATGGGCATTTGAGCGGATGAGATGGGGAGATGAGAAATATCCTGGCTTTTTTACACTGCATTCTATGAGTTTTATTGGAGAGAGCAAAACAGGCGGGCAGCAGCGTATGGCACAGTCATGGCAGCATATTCAGGATGGATTTTATATGGTTTTGATGAAGGATAAAAAAGTACTTCCGAATGTGTTTGATGAAACATTTACTCAGAGAAAGTTTGTGGAGATTATTTTTTCCCTGATGATTTCAGCATTATTGCAGCACAAGTATGATTGTGATGGAATCTTGGGGATGATCCGCAGAGTATTGTATGGATCATGATCTAGCAATGTGTTTTGCTGTAAAAAAGAGTTCCATATATGGAGCTCTTTCTTAAAAAACTAAAATGAACTATGTTCAAAAGGAGGAATTATTTATGCAGGCTGTTGTAGAAACACTTTTTGATGCCATATATTTAATTTTGGTTATCAGCATTGGAATCACTATGATCGTAAAAAGTAATGGAAATAAAGAGTATAAACTCTTTGGTATTATGGCGGTTGTACTTGGAGCGGGGGATTCTTTTCATCTGATTCCACGAGCAGTTGCACTTTGTACGACTGGGCTTGAGAATTTCACTGTAGCTTTGGGTACAGGGAAATTTATTACATCTATCACCATGACAATTTTCTATATTATTTTGTATTATGTATGGAGGATTCGATATAACATTAAGGGACAGAATCAGATTACTGCTGTGATTTATATTCTGTCTGCACTTCGTATTGTATTGTGTCTGTTTCCACAGAATGCGTGGTTGAGTGCTAATGCACCGCTTTCATGGGGAATTTATCGTAATATTCCTTTTGCTCTGTTAGGATTATTGATTATTCTTTTATTTTATAAAAGTGCAAAAGAACACAAAGATACTGAGTTTAAATATATGTGGCTGACGATTGTACTTAGTTTTGGATTCTATATTCCTGTTGTACTTTGGGCAGATTGTATTCCTATGATTGGTATGCTGATGATTCCAAAGACATGTGCTTATGTATGGACTGTCTTGATTGGTTATCAAGCTATGAGAAAGGAAAGAAAAAAATGAAAAAAATGTTAAATACCGCTATGATTTATTTTGTTTTGGCAATTACAGCAGGCGTGTTTTATAGAGAGTTTACAAAGATAAATGGATTTTTTGGAAGAACAGTACTGGGATATCTTCATACACATCTGTTTGTTCTTGGTATGTTTCTTTTTCTTATTTTATCTTTATTCTGCAATCAGGAGGCAGGGCTGGCAGAAAGTAAAAAGTTTAAACGTTTTTATCTGCTTTATAACATTTCCTTACCATTTATGGTCTGTATGATGATGGTTCGAGGAATCATGCAGGTGTTGGAGCTGGAACTTACAAAATCAACTAATGCTATGATTTCAGGAATAGCGGGTATTTCTCATATTTTGATTACAATATCACTGTTCATGCTTTTTTCAGCATTAAAGAAGAGTCCAACAGACAGAAAAAAATAAGAGTTTGAGAGTCAATCCTTTCTAAATAGTTAGGATTGGCTTTTTTTGTAAGTAAATATAGTATAATATTTCTTTCATTTATAAGAAATGAAAAGATGAAAGTGATCAGATATAATAACTTAAAAAGAAACAAAATAAAGAACTTTACAAAATAAGAAAAATATGATATGCTGAAACTATCAAAAATAAAACTGCATTTCTGATTTTGGTTGCGCTTCTTATTACTCTGATATACATTTTGAGGTTTTCTAAAACATGTCGATTTATACCCAATTACTTTTGTGATTTTGATTTTTTATATGGTTGTATTATATAGTTTCAGGCATTTTATAGATACTATATGAGAAGGTTTTATGTTCTGACATGTATCTTACATTCTATTTTTTTATATATTATTAGGAAAACAGAGCTTTTCTTAAAGCAGATCAAGAAATTTCTTCATCATTTCAAGGGAATGGAATCTCCTATTTTATCCAACAGAATAAAAAGAGTAATGTAATAAATGGATATGATATAAAGAGCAATTGTGGAAGAACAGCTGATAAAAGAAGAGGCAGGGAAAACAGGAGGAATTATTATGGGACTGCACAGAAAGACAGCTGGTATTTTGGCTTGTGTGATGGGAATGGCATCTATTCCTGCAATGCCGCAGTATGAGAATACTGTATATGCGGCAGAGAAGTTTCAAGATGAACAAAGTATGGTATGGAAAAACAAGGGAACAGCATCAAACGCCTCTATGTCAAATGCGATTTCATTTGTCTCCCTTATTCCACAAGAAGTTCCGGAATGGTATCATTTCCATAAACTGTATGATGGAAAAAGAGTTTACTCTTTTACAGACCGTAACGGGAATATACAATATCGTATATATGGGATCTTACTAAGAGGACAGGAGGAAGAAATAGGATGGTATGCCTGTTCTTCGTCTGGAAAGTTACAGAATCGGGAAATGTTTGATTTAGAAGAAGAATATTGGACATTAGCTCCCTATGTATATCAGCATGAAGAGCCAACACAAGAACAGAGGATGCAGTTAAGAAGTATGATAAAAGAAAAATTTCTAATTTTAGAAAAAGTATCTGAGTATGGGAAAAATGAAGATGGAAGCAGATATGATGTCTGGAAGATGAGCTCTGGTGAAGAAGAACATTTTTTCTTTTATGGTTATCCATTAAACAGACAGAAAGGGGAAATACCAAAATCACAATGGTATGAATGCGATGAACAGGGAAAGATCTTATCGGTTGTGGCACATCCTTTTTTACTTTCTGCGCGCAAGGGAGCAGTTACATGTTTAGAAGAGAGAGTGAGCCATCAGGGAGATAGTATACATATTTACATGAAGGGAAGAGCGGAAACACAGCGACCTCATTTAGATGGCATCTTTTTGTTCCAAGGGGCGGGTTGGAGCTGTGATGCGAATGTTGCTAATCGAGATGATTGGACAACTGGTCACAGTTATGAGAAAAAAGTAGGTGACAGTTATAGGCTGATCAATGTAGATTATAGATATCTGATTGAATTGGGAGCATATTGTTCTTCGAATAATGGGGAAAATGATATGACTTATACAGAACAGAATCCTCATGCTGTGATTTGGGATGGAAGCTATAAAGATGGAAAACCTGATTACAGCAGTTCAAAAAGGATGACTTGGGCAGAATCTGTAACATGGAAGGGAAAGTATGACTATGTTTATGACGATGTAGAGGGTGGCAGCAATCTGTTTGAATTGGAAATCACAGTGAAAAATCCAATACCACAATTGAGTGGTTTTGCGATGCAGTTATGGAATGGAGATAAAAATGATCCAGATCCAGACAGTACAGGGTTTGGTTATGAATCAAGAGGAAATCATATTTTTACAGGAGATATTGCATCAGAGACTATAAAAGCACATGTACATACAGGAGATTTGGTGCGTACTGAGCCAGGATGCGAAAATGCTGGAAGTCTGAAAGGAGTTTGCAGTATGTGCCAAAAGAATGTGGATGAGGTGATCCAGCCATTAGGACATCAGGAAGGACAAGCTGTATCAGAAGGTGGATATCAGGTGGTTCGTTGTACGAGATGTCAGAAAGAACTGTCCCGTAAAGCCAATACATATACTGTAACATTTCAGCCGGAAGGCGGAACACTGGAACTTACACAGAAAACAGTTACATATGGGGAGACCTATGAGGTGCTTCCAGTGCCAGTCAAGGCAGGATATCGTTTTGATGGGTGGTATACAGAAGCAATTGGTGGAGAGTTGATTAAGGCAGATACTCAATATACTACTATAGGAAACCAGAGTTTATATGCGCATTGGACGAAGGAGATCTATACAGCTATTTTTAATGGAAACGGAGGTACAGATGGAAAAGCAATTTCTATTGGATATATGGAAAAATTAGGAAAGCTGCCTGATTCCAGCCGATTAGGATATCTTTTTCAGGGATGGTATACACAAAAGACACAGGGAGAGAAGATATCAGATCAAACAAAGATGCCGCTGGGAGGAGCTGATTACTATGCACAGTGGAAACCCATTACATATAAAGTACATTATACAGGAAACTATGCCAGTGAAGGAGAGATGGCGGAAAGCGTATTTGTATATGATGAAGAAAAACCGCTGGCTAAAAACCAGTATAAAAAGACAGGGTATCTTTTTAATGGTTGGAAAGATGAAAAGGAAACAGTATATGAAGATGGAGCAATGGTTAGCAATCTAACAGCAAAGCAAGGAGAAGTATTAAATTTTAAAGCACAATGGAGTCCGATACATTATAGCTTTGTATTCCATCCCGGAAGCGGAGAAGGGGAAGATATGGGAAAACAGGAGCATGTTTATGGGACTTCCCTGCGTCTTACACCAAATCAGTATACAAAAAGAGGATATCATTTTTCAGAATGGTCAGTCAACGAAGATGGAACAGGAGATACTTTTATAGATGAGAAGACGATCTTAAATTATACGACCCAAAACGATGAAGAAATCCATTTGTATGCACAGTGGAAACCTGAAGAGTATCAGATTGTATTTGATCATAATGGAGGAACGTGTCAGATCAGGCAGAAAAAAGTATTATTTGATACAGCAGTTGGAGAACTTCCAATTCCTAAAAAAGAACATTATAAATTTGATGGGTGGTTTTTAAATGGAACAGAAACTGAGTTTGACTGTGATACAATTTATCAAGAGGCTCAAGATATCACATTAACAGCAAAGTGGAGCTTACATATAAAAGATCTGGGAAATAATTCTCATATTCGTCCGGGAAAAGATGGTGAGTTTGGAACAGAGGATGATGAATATTATTTTAATGGAAGTGATCAAAAACCGATAACAGAAGACGATGAGAAAATCTATTCAGGAGAGGATGGAAAGTATGGAACAAAAGATGATTTTATAGATAAAGGAGATGGAAGTCATATTCGTCCGGGAGAAGATGGAAAATGGGGAACAGAAGATGATGAACAGTATGACAATGGAGAAGATCAGAGACCGGGAACCGAAGATGACAAAAAGCAAGAAGATCAGGGATCAACGAACAAACCGCAGGGAGATGGTGGAAATGGAAGCAGCAGCGGAAACGGTAACAGTGGAAGTGGAAATAGCGGTGGCAGCAGTGGTAATGGAGGCAGCAGTGGAAGCGGAAACAGCAGTGGTGGAAGTGTAATTTTAGGAAACAGTCCTAGTTCGATACATTCTGAAAATAGAAGAGGAGAGTGGAAACAGGATTCTAAGGGATGGTGGTATCAATTTGCAGATGGAACATATCCAAAGAATTGCTGGCAGTATTTAAAGTATGGCACTCAAGAAGAGTGGTATCATTTTGACGAACAGGGATATATGCAGATTGGATGGTTTAGAGATGTAGATGAACATTGGTATCATTTACATACTGTTTCAGATGGAACATTGGGACATATGGAAACTGGGTGGTTTTTGGATCAGGATGGTCTGTGGTATTATCTCAATCCTGTTTCGGATGGTCATAAAGGAGCAATGTCTATAGGATGGAGAGAGATTTTAGATAGTTGGTATTATTTTAATCCTGTTTCCAATGGAACAAAGGGGGCGATGTATTCAGGAACAGTGACTCCAGATGGTTATTTAGTCAATGAAAAAGGAGTATGGACAGGAGAAAAAGCAAATATAGGAAAAACAATCTTAACAGGAGGATGGAACTAGAAAAATCCTGATACTGTATAAACATAGGGCAAAGTGAAGAGAAATAAAAGAAAAGGTTGTTTCTTCTGGAAAATTGGGATATAATCTACACGATACGGGAAAGCCTGTTAGTAAAGAGAGCAGTTTGATCTGTTCTTAAATAAAGGGACAGATCAAACTGTGAAATAGATGATAAACTAGGAGAGTAGATTATTATGTCAAAAATCAGAACAAGATTTGCACCAAGCCCGACAGGAAGGATGCATGTAGGAAACTTGAGAACAGCATTGTATGCATATCTGATCGCAAAACATGAGAATGGAGATTTTCTGTTGCGTATTGAAGATACCGATCAGGAGAGATATGTAGAAGGAGCGATTGATATTATTTACCGCACTTTGGAAAAGACAGGTTTGATTCATGATGAAGGACCAGATAAAGATGGTGGAGTAGGACCTTATGTACAGAGTGAAAGACAGGCTGCAGGTATTTATCTGAAATATGCAAAAGAACTGGTGGAAAAAGGAGAGGCATATTATTGTTTTTGTACTCAGGAGAGACTGGAAGGTCTGAAAAAAACAGTAAATGGAGAGGAAATCATGTCTTATGACAAACATTGTCTGGGACTTTCCAAAGAAGAAGTAGAAGCAAATCTGGCAGCAGGAATGCCATATGTAATCCGTCAGAATAATCCAACAGAGGGAAAAACTACATTTCATGATGAACTTTATGGTGATATCAGTGTAGAAAATTCCGAATTGGATGATATGGTTTTGATTAAGTCAGATGGATATCCAACCTATAATTTTGCAAATGTAGTAGATGATCATTTAATGGGAATCACGCATGTAGTCCGTGGCAATGAGTATCTGTCTTCTTCTCCAAAATATAACCGTTTGTATGATGCGTTTGGTTGGGAAGTACCAAAGTATGTACATGTACCGTTGATCACAAATGAGGAACATAAAAAACTGAGTAAAAGAAGTGGACATTCTTCCTATGAGGATTTAATTGATCAGGGCTTTTTAACAGAAGCAGTAGTCAATTTTGTAGCTCTGTTAGGTTGGTCTCCAGAAGATAACAATGAGATTTTCAGCTTACAGGAACTGGTTGAGAAATTTGATTATCATAAAGGGTATAAATTCAGTACTTATGCGACATGGTGGATTCGTCAGGCGATCACAAGAGCAATCGCAGATCAGGCGAGAACGATCCGTATCCCGGTTCATATGGTAGAGAC
>CAJMNU010000077.1 GCA_905214855.1 uncultured bacterium
TATATCTTCCGGGAGATATGTCCATCTACGATGATTCTTTCATTGAAGGTTGGAAAAAACTGGTAGATGGAGTCCATGAATATGGAGCAAAAATTCTTCCTCAGTTATTTCATCCTGCTTACATGGCATTTCCTATTCCCGGAACACCACAGCTTATCGCTCCAAGCCATGTTGGTCCTTATTATGCAAAAGAAGCTCCTCGTGCTGTGACGAAAGAAGAATTAAAGGTGATCATCCGTCAGTTCGGTGAAGCTGCAAAAAGAGTACAGAAAGCTGGCGGAGATGGTGTTGAGATCCACGCAGCCCATGCTCATGGGTTATTAGGAGGTTTTCTTTCTCCTCTCTATAACAAACGAACAGATGAATATGGCGGGGATATCCACTGCCGCCTTCGTTTGACACTAGAAGTGATCGAAGAAGTCCGCAAAGCTTGTGGTAAGGATTTTATCATTGATGTACGTATTTCCGGAGATGAATACTGTGACGGTGGTCTTAATTTAAATGATATGATCTATGTCGCAAAACAGTTAGAAAAATCTGGTGTCGATATGCTCCACGTATCTGGAGGTACTACCATCGCCCGCGGAAGTTCCATCCCTGCCCCCGGAACCAAGATGGGTTCACACAGCGACTGTTCTGCTGAGATCAAAAAGCATGTCTCCATCCCAGTAGCTACGGTAGGAAGGATCACTGAGCCATGGATCGCAGAAGAACTGATCGCCAACGGAAAAGCTGATGCCTGTATGATCGGACGTGCTAATCTGTGTGACCCAGAATTTTCCAACAAAGCAAGAGATGGCAGAGAAGAAGAGATCCGCCCATGCATCGGATGTCTGCGCTGCCTGAATGGCATTATGTTTGGAAAACGTGTATCCTGTACCATCAACCCTTCCTTTGAATTAGAAAATGAAGACACACTCTCTCCTGCACCAGAAAAGAAAAACATTCTGGTCATCGGCGGAGGCGTAGCTGGTATGGAAGCAGCCTTTGTGGCAAAACGCAAAGGACATCATGTTGTCCTTTGTGAATCAGAAGGAGAACTGGGTGGACTTGCTTTAGCAGCATCCGTCCCCATCGGAAAACAGGATCTGACCAGAGTTGTAAAATATATGAAGCATAAACTGGAACTGGAACATGTGGAAGTGCGTCTCAACTGTACTGTAACAAAAGAAATGCTCACAAACGAATTTTCAGGATATGAAGTATTGGCAGGAACCGGAGCAAAACCTGTCATCATCCCGCCATTCACCACTTTCAAGCAGTGGATGACAGCAGATGATATTCTAAAAGGGAAAGCATTCCCAGGACGCAAAATTGTAATCATCGGCGGAGGAAGTGTTGGCTGTGAAACTGCAGATTATTTAGCACCAATTGTCCACGATCTCTTCCCGAGAAACCGTGAGATCACCATCATTGAGATGACAAAAAGCGTTATGGCTGGGGAAAGCGGTCCGGGCAGAAGTCTTTTGGTACAGAGAATGATGAAAAAAGGAATCCAGATGATCTGTAACGCAAAAGTAGAACGAGTTGAAAAGGACAAGATCTATTACACTAAGGGCGACCTAGAATATTGTATTGATGATGCAGATACTCTTGTATTTGCAAGTGGATACCGTCCAGATCCGTCAGTAGAAAACATGCTAAAAGAAGCAAACGTTTCTTATACCCTAATCGGAGATGCTGAAAAACCCGGCAATCTGAAAGATGCAATCTCTCAAGGATACGAAGTCGCAAAACAGTTGTAATCCAAGAGATATCACCTGCAATCACATTATAATAGGAGGTTTTGTTTATGAAATTATTAGAAGAAATCAAAGTTGGTAATCTAATCCTCAAAAATCGCATCATGTTCCCCCCATTAACTACTGGCTACGAAGAACGTGACGGCTCTATCGGAGAACGCAGTTTCCATTTTTATAAAAGACTTGCCAAAGGCGGCGCAGCCTATATTGTGATCGGTGATGTTGCTCCTGTTAATACAGCTTCTCCTACTCCAAAACTGTGTGACGACCGCCAGATTCCATCCTTCAAACGTTTGGCAGATGCCCTTCATGCTCATGACTGTAAACTTGGTCTGCAGCTTTTCCATCCAGAATATGATGTCCCTGGAGTTGGAAAAATGATCACAGATGCCCGCATGGCTGCCATGGAAGGACAAAAAGCACAGGCAAGCGGTGATATAAAACGATTCGAAGAAAAGATGGCAGAATCCCAAAAACTGACCTCTGCTGCTTATGCCAAACTCCATCATGATATGCAACATTTTGTCAGCGAAGCTACAAAAGAACAGCTTGATGCCATTAAAGATGCTATCGCTCAGGCTGCAAGAAGAGCTATGGAAGCTGGTGTGGATGCGATCGAAGTTCATGGAGATCGTCTGTTAGGTTCTCTGTGTTCTTCTATCTTAAACCATCGCAGCGACGAATATGGAGGAAGTTTTGAAAATCGAATCCGTTATGCACTGGAAGTAGTAACAGCAATCCGCGAGGCAGCTCCAACCTTAATGATCGAATACAAACTTCCATTTATCACCAAAAATGAGGATGGTTCTAACCGCGGTAAAGGAGGTCTCTTTGAAGAAGAGGGAATTGCCTTTGCAAAACGACTGGAAGAAGTCGGTGTAGACATGATCCAAGTAGCTCAGGCAAATCATACCGGAAACATGGGCGATACAATCCCACCTATGGGAACTATTGCATATAACTGGACTCTTCCTATCGCAAAAAGAGTTAAAGAAACCGTACAGATCCCTGTAGCTACTGTAGGACGTGTCGTAACAGTAGAAAATGGAGAAGAAATTCTCGAAAAAGGGGAAGCAGACATCATTGGCTATGGACGTTCTCTTCTGTGTGATCCAGATATTCCAAAAAAAGCTGCTTCTGGAGAACCGATCCGCGAATGTTTAAATTGCAATAAAGGGTGTGTCGATGCCATCCAGTCCAGAAGATATATCTCTTGTGTTTTAAATGCTGAAAATGGCGATGAAGAAACTATCTTTCTTAAACCAACAGACAGTAAGAAACATGTAGTTATCATTGGTTCAGGTATTGCCGGACTGGAAGCAGCAAGAGTGGCAGCACTTCGTGGTCATCATGTAGATCTGTACGAAAAAGAAAAACAGATTGGTGGTCAGATCCATCTTGCCGCAGTACCGCCTAGAAAATCAGAAATCCTCCGCTCCATCGAATACTATGAAAAGATCCTTCCGGAGTTAGACATAACCCTTCATCTGGGAACTGTCTGTACAAAAGAAGAAATGAATGCAGCAGATACACTCATATGTGCTATAGGTGCTCATGACTTTATTCTTCCTGTAGAGGGTGCAAACGCAAGTCACGTTGTATCCAGCTGGGATGTACTGACCAAGAAAGCCAAACCAGAAGGGCATTGTGTTGTCATTGGTGGTGGTCTTGTAGGCACTGAAACAGCAGAATACTTGCTTGAAAACGGCTGTCAGATTTCCATTGTAGAGATGATGGAAAAAATTGCAAACGGAGAATCTTCTACGATTCTTCCTCATATTCAAGCAGATTTTAAAGCACATCATGTAAAAGAATATGTAAACACCAAAGTCTCTCGAATTGAA
This sequence comes from uncultured bacterium, assembly GCA_905214855.1. Taxonomy (GTDB): domain Bacteria; phylum Bacillota; class Clostridia; order Lachnospirales; family Lachnospiraceae; genus CAJMNU01. Next base: position 3,587 of record CAJMNU010000077.1, read on the forward strand.
AATGATGGAAAACGTGTCATTGCTTTAAACACCAAAGATGGAACAGATGTGGTTATTGACTGTGACACTGTTGTAATGGCTGTTGGTTCTGTAAAAAATGTACCTGATTTGGAAGGCGTAAATACACCTGTTATCTTTGCCGGAGACTGTTCCGGAGAAAAAACAGCTGGCATTGCAGAAGCAATCCGTTCTGGCTATGCAGCAGGAAATGCCGTATAATCTCAGCAGACCAAATATATTCTTCTTTATCTAATCTATAAAAGCCGACAATCTCCAACAAATATATCTGTTGTGAGATTGTCGGCTTTTTGTTTGCTTTTTATCTGCCATTTTAACAATTCTTTAAAATCCACTTTGTATTCTCTTATTTACTCTGCTATTTTAGGTTTCACAAGAATTTCAATCTGTGTAATATACTCTTCTATATTGTCAATCACAAGTTCATTGATCCCATTTTCATAAGAATAACCACACAAAGATAATCCTTGTTTTTCTGCATATGTAAGAATTTCTTTGTATTTTTCAGGAATCCGATCCCAACTTCCTTTACAAAAAGCTCTAAGATAAGTCCCAGCAGGCTGCAAATGCAGTCCTTTTTTAGAAACCGGATATGGCATCTCAATATATAGTGTACTGTATTTCTCAAATCTGCCCTGATATAAATTTTCCACAGGGATCATAGCACCATACGAAGCATCATGAAGGCGACGAAGCTGATATTTTTTTGTCTCAGCAATCACCCGTTCAACCTCCTGTTCAAAGGGCAAATTTGCCCCTACATGGACAGCCACCAAATAACGGCTTTGTTTTTCTATCAGACTAATAGATGACAGATCAAGAGAACGTATCGTTTCCATATCCCGTTTATGATTCATCAATACTTTCTGTACAGACTTCAAATGCGTTATTGTTTTATCTAACTCTGTAATTTTTTCCTGAAGCAGACAGTCAAATGTATCCATAGTTCGGTTTTCCATAAATTGCTTGATCTCATCAAGTGATACATTCAATTCACGCAGCATCAGAATGGTTTCCAGCGTAGAACTCTGCTGATAGCTATAATAGCGATATCCATTTTCTTTGATACAGGCAGGTTTCAGCAAACCAATCTCATCATACCACATCAAAGTTTTTTTATTGATCTCATGCAGAGCAGCAAACTGTCCTATCGTAAATAATACATTTTTTTCTTTAAACATTTTTAACCCCCTTGACTATACAGTTACTGTACGGTTTATTATATAAAATATATCAAAGAAAAACAAGGAGGATTGATAACTATGCCAAATGAAACCGCATATAACCAACCTGTCACTTTAAAAAATATTTTAAAATTTGCTGTTCCAACAATTGTTATGACCATTTTCATGTCATTTTATACTATGGTTGATGGTCTCTTTGTTTCTAATCTTATAGGAACTGATGCACTCTCCGCAATCAATCTGACAGCACCCATTATTTCGGTAGTTACTGCCATTTCAACCATGCTTGCTACTGGTGGAAGTGCAGTTATCATGAGAAAAACTGGAGAGAAAAAAACACAAGAGGCAAATGAAGATTTTACCTTCTTAATTATTGTCAATGTTATAGTCGGTCTTTTCATGTCCTGCCTTGGGTATCTTATTATGGATCATATTTTTGGAAATATGAATTTATCTCCTAAAGTATTTAACTATTGTCATACTTATTTGAGTCATTATTTGCTTTTTACCATTCCTATTCTTCTCATGAATAACTTCACACTCTATATGATTGCTGCTGGAAAATCTTCACTATCTATGATCTGCTCCATTATGGGCGGCATTTTAAATATGGTACTTGATTATGTACTGATCGCTGTATTGCATACAGGAATTGCAGGAGCTGCCATTGCTACTGGTCTTGGTTATTCGGTAACAGCAATTGTTGGTTTTGTACTCTTTTCCAATAAAAAGAGTTTAATCCACTTTGTAAAACCAGTATATCGCATCAAAACACTTCTGCATTCCGCCACAAACGGAAGTTCAGAAATGGCAACCGCATTAGTAACAGGTATTGTCACAATGATGTTTAACTGGAGCATGTTAAAATACGTAGGAGAAAATGGTGTTGCAGCAGTTACCATCATCATGTACGTCTTAATGTTTGCAACTTCCTTATATACAGGTTATTCCTATGGTGTTGCACCAATGATCAGTTTTTATTATGGAGAACAAAATCATGAAAAACTCAAAAAATTAGTACAGATTAGTTTAAAAATCATTGGAGTTGTTGCAATTGTAGCATTAGTAGTTTCTTTCACCATTACAAAACCTTTGGTTTCTATATTTGCGCGACCGGAAAACCCTGTCTATAATTTGGCAGTTTCCGGAAACCGTATCTGCTCTTTTGCTCTTATTTTTATTGGTTTTAATGTATTTACAAGTGGTATGTTTACAGCATTATCCAATGGACTGATCTCTGCCATACTTGCATTTTCCCGTTCTTTTGTATTTATGATCATTGCTATGCTGACACTTCCTGCCTTATTTGGTGTAACAGGGGTGTGGATAGCAACACCTGTTGCTGAATTTACAGCAATCTGTTTATCATTGTTCATGTTTCTAAAATACAAAAAGAAATATCACTATTAAAAAGATATTTTTTGACCACATTAAAATTTTTCAAATCAAACAGTTGAACTATGCTAAAATATAAGAAGGAGACTATAAAAATGAATGAACAAGTTATTTTACGAGAATATCAGGAAACAGATCGAATTGTACTAGAGGGTATTATCAGAAAAACATGGAAATATGACAGATTTTGTTCTCCTAAAATTGCTTCAAAAATGGCAAATGTATATTTAAATAGCTGCCTCACAAATCAAACCTTTACAAGAGTTGCTGTTGTTGGAGATACACCTATTGGTATTATTATAGGAAAAAATATCCAAACACATAAATGTCCTCTAAAACTTTGGATAAAATGGCTGTATTCCATCCTTTCACTTTTCAGCTCCAAAGAAGGTCGGAAAATTTCAAAAATGTTTGGCAATGTTGACGAGATCGATAAAGAACTACTTTCTGCCTACAATAAGGATTATAAAGGGGAATTGTCTTTCTTTGCCATTGACGAGACATGCCGCGGAAAAGGATTGGGGAAAAAGTTGTTTCAATCTCTTGTAGACTATATGAGATCACAGAATATTCCTGAATTTTATCTGTTTACTGATACCAGCTGCAACTATCCTTTTTATGAACACTTAGGTCTCATACGACGTGGCGAAAAGCAACAGACCATACATATAAGTGAAGAAACAGGCAATATGACTTTTTTCATTTATGACTATTCTTGCTGATACAGTAAAACTAC
>CAJMNU010000078.1 GCA_905214855.1 uncultured bacterium
CCGGTCGGGGTGCATACAGGCGACAGTATCGTAGTTGCTCCATCTCAGACATTAGGGGACAAAGAATATCAGATGCTGCGTACGTCTGCACTGAATATCATCAGTGAGCTGAAAATTACCGGAGGATGTAATGTACAGTTTGCTTTACATCCAACCAGTTTTGAATACTGTGTCATTGAGGTAAATCCGCGTGTAAGCCGTTCTTCAGCACTTGCTTCAAAAGCTACCGGATATCCAATTGCAAAGGTGGCAGCAAAGATCGCACTCGGTTATACTCTGGATGAGATCAAAAATGCAGTAACACAGAAGACATATGCAAGTTTTGAGCCAATGCTTGATTATTGCGTTGTGAAGATGCCAAGACTTCCGTTTGATAAATTTATCAGTGCCAAGAGAAAATTGGGAACACAGATGAAGGCAACTGGTGAAGTTATGAGCATCTGTACCAACTTTGAGGGAGCATTGATGAAAGCAATCCGCTCTTTGGAGCAGCATGTAGACAGCCTGATGTCGTATGATTTCTCTAAAATGGGTGAAGAGGAACTGATCCGTCAGCTGTATGTAGTGGATGACAGGAGAATCTGGGTTATTGCTGAGGCACTCCGTCGTGGTATTGGTTTTGAAAAGATCCATGAAATTACAAAGATTGACAATTGGTTTATTGATAAGCTGGCAATTTTAGTCGAGATGGAGCAGGAATTGAAGCAGGTAGGAAAAGCAGTACAATCCGGGACACCTGCAGCACATGCACTCAATGTAGAATTACTGGCTGAAGCGAAAAGAATAGAATTCCCAGATACGGTGATCGCACGTTTGACTCATATTGAACAGGCAGAAATCAGAGCGATGCGTTATGAACATGGGATTTGTGCTGCGTATAAGATGGTAGACACTTGTGCGGCAGAATTTGAGGCAGCGACACCATATTATTATTCTTGTTTTGGAAGTGAAAACGAGGCAGAGGGAAAAAGTGACAAAAAGAAAGTATTAGTATTGGGATCTGGACCGATCCGAATTGGACAGGGAATTGAGTTTGATTTCTGTTCTGTTCACAGTACATGGGCATTCAAAAAAGAAGGATATGAGACAATTATCATCAATAACAATCCTGAGACTGTCAGCACAGATTTTGATATTGCAGATAAACTCTATTTCGAACCACTGACTCCGGAAGATGTAGAGAGTATTGTAGATATTGAAAAGCCAGATGGAGCAGTCGTACAGTTTGGTGGACAGACTGCAATTAAACTGACAGAGGCACTGATGAAGATGGGAGTGCCGATTTTGGGAACAGATGCAAAAGATGTGGATGCAGCAGAAGATCGTGAGTTATTTGATGAGATTTTGGAGAAGTGTGGAATCCCAAGACCTGCAGGACATACCGTATTTACAGCTGAAGAAGCAAAAAAAGCAGCTCATGAATTGGGATATCCAGTTTTAGTTCGTCCATCTTATGTCCTTGGCGGTCAGGGAATGCAGATTGCCATTAGCGATCAGGATATCGATGAGTTTATTGGGATCATCAATCAGATCGCACAGGAACATCCGATCCTTGTAGATAAGTATATCAGAGGAAAGGAAATTGAAGTGGATGCCATCTGTGATGGCAGGGATATCTTGATCCCTGGAATTATGGAGCATATTGAGAGAACAGGAATCCATTCAGGAGACAGTATTTCTGTATACCCAGCACCGAGTATCAGTGAGAAAAATCGTACAACAATTGTGGAATACACTGAGAAATTGGCGCGTGCACTCCATGTAAAAGGTATGATTAATATTCAGTTTATTGTAGATGGGGACGATGTGTATATCATAGAGGTCAACCCTCGTTCTTCCCGTACTGTTCCTTACATTAGTAAAGTAACAGGAATTCCGATTGTACCATTGGCGACACAGATTATCTGTGGTCATACCATACGTGAGCTAGGATATACTCCGGGACTTCAGCCCTCAGCAGATCTGATCGCAATTAAGATGCCAGTATTTTCCTTTGAGAAAATCCGTGGAGCAGATATTAGTTTAGGACCTGAAATGAAATCAACTGGAGAGTGTCTTGGTATTGCGAAGACATTCAATGAGGCATTATATAAGGCATTCCAGGGAGCTGGGATTAAACTTCCTAAATACAAAAATATGATCATTACTGTAAAAGATGCAGATAAGGCAGATATTGTTCCGATCGCAAAACGATTTGAAATGCTGGGATATAAAATTTTTGCAACAAAAGGAACTGCAAAAGCATTGGAAGATGGTGGAGTAAAGGCAATCCGTGTCAATAAGATTGAACAGGAATCTCCAAACCTGATGGATCTGATTTTAGGACATGAAATCGATCTGGTTATTGATACACCTCCACAGGGTGTAGACAGAAGCCATGATGGTTTCTTGATCAGGCGGAATGCAATTGAAACAGGTGTCAATGTGTTGACTTCTCTGGATACAGCAGAGGCATTGGTCACCAGTATGGAAAATAGAGCAAACGAACTGACATTGATTGATATTGCAAAACTTTAATATTGTGTCAAATCAGAATATATCCATAAAAATATGTAAGCCTATAAGGGGTATCGCTCTCTGAGCTATTATATAAGAGGTATAGAAGGCGGCATAACCTCCAGCAGTCAGGTGGGAGAGGGAAAAGCCGCCTTTTATCTTGAAGGAAAGATAAAAAAGAGTATATAATAACAGTGAAAAGAAAATGGATATTTTTTATCAGAACTGAGAGAAATATGACAAAAGAGATGATAAAGGGAATGGAAAAGGTATACGGGGAGAGTGAGCGGACTGTGATAGGCAGGGAAAAACTAAGCAAGTTCATGACACTTTTAAAACGAAATGGGATTCGTTTGTTTGAGTATAATATCAACACAGATCATATAACAATTTATGAAGAAGAGGAAAGTCGGGAAAAAGCAATCTCACAGTTTCTTTCTCATATAGAAAATAGTCAGGATCTGTTTCCTGATGATTGTCAAAATATGATCATGCTCTTTCGTGGAGAAAGCAAAGAACCATTGGAGATCAGTTATAGGCAAGATGGAAAGTTTATTAGAAAACGGATTGATGTGAAATATTTTGATGATACAAAGAAGTGTCTGCTTGGATGTATCCAGGATATCACGGAGATTGTGGAGAGAGAAAAGATTTTGGAAAGACAGGCAAAAACAGATTCTCTTACAGGTCTTTTATCTTTTGCTTTTTTTCAGAGAAGAAGTAGAGCGTAAAATTGTAGCAGGCTATACGAAGCCATATGTTATGTTCAGTACGGATTTTGAAAATTTTAAATATTTTAATCAAAAATATACATATAGTCAGGGAGATCAGTTCCTGAGAGAATTCAGCAGTTATGTTATGGGTTGGCTTCCTGTGGAGAATGGAACTTACTTTTGCCGCGTCATTGCAGATCAGTTTCTGATTTTCTTTCCCTATCAGGGAAAAAAAGATATTGTGGAATATATCCAGAAATTGAATGAAGATTTTATCAAAACACAAGAAGCAAAATATCCACATGTGATCTTGCGTATGAGAACTGGCATTTATGTTATGGAAGAGGACTGTCTTGGGGCATCAGAGGCAATTGATGCAGCTGATTTTGCAAGAAAACAGGTGAAAGAGAGTTCAGATAGGACTGTTTGTCGTTATGACGAAAAATTAGAAGAACAGCAGCATATAAGAAATGAATTGATCAATGGAATGACCTGTGCTATGGAAAACAGACGATTTAAATTGTATCTGCAGCCTAAGTTTTCGTTAGAAGATGGAAGGATCATAGGGGCTGAGGCGCTGGTTCGTCTGGAAAATGAAAGAGGATCTATGTTGTATCCAGATCAGTTTATTTCGCTCTATGAAGCGAATGGAAGAATTGCAGAGCTGGATTTTTACATGTTTAAACAATCCGTAGAATTTCTTGCTTATTGTAAAAAGTCGGGAAAACGTCTGATCCCGATTTCAGTCAATGCATCGGTCTTTTTGGCAAAAGATGAAAAAATGTAAATCAATATTTTGAGATCCTGAAACAGTATCAGGTCAAGCCAGAACTTTTGGAAATTGAACTTATAGAGACTACAACAGCATCCAATCTGGAACAGGTAAAGTATTTGTTTCATAGACTTCAGGATGGGGGAATGAAAACATCTATAGATGATTTTGGAGCTGGGTATTCTATTTTGAACACTATTGTAGATATTCCAATTAATACAATAAAGTTGGATCGCTCTTTTATTGAACAGTGTGAAAAAACAGAGAAAGAGATTTATTTATTAAAACATCTTACATCTGTTTTAAAAGGTTTGGGATATCAGGTGATCTGTGAGGGAATAGAGACACGGGAGCAGGCTGAACTAGTGCGTAAAATGGGATGTAATGGTGCACAGGGATATCTGTTTGCAGCTCCTATGTCAGTAGAAGAATTTGAATGCAGATATTTGTAATAATAAGAAAAAATAGGGAAGGAAAGATAGAGGATTCTCTATCAGATAAAAACAAATGGGAAAAAAGAAATTTATAAGTTTGTCTTTTTTGGCAGGAGCAATGGTAGGAATAGGGAATGTAGTAAACTTATCAGTGGAAGATAAGGTATTGGGAGCATTCTTGTTTAGCTTAGGACTTCTTACTATCCTTCATTTAGGATTAAACTTATATACTGGAAAAATTGGTTTAATGAGTGAAAAATTCGTGGATTATATATTGATGTTGGTATTCAATATTTTAGGAGTGATAGTGGTATCTGTGATCATGTCCTATTGTGACAGGAATTTGGCAGGTCGATTCAGTAGCATTGCAGGTACTAAACTAGAAACACCAGTTTTAGTTGCATTTTTTAAGAGTATATTCTGTGGAATATTGATGTATGTAGCGGTTGCAGCTTATAAAAAAGAGACAGTGGATATGATTTTTAAATGCAGCATCACGATATTGTGTGTTATGGTATTTATTTTGTCAGGATTCAGGCATTGCATAGCTGATGCGTATTGTCTGCTGTATTTGGATTCTTTTGCAGGTTTCATGAGCTATTTGGCGGTTATCTTGGGAAATACAGTGGGAGCTATTGGATTTCATGTGTTATACAGTAAGATAGATTGATAGTTTCTCAGTTAAAGCTAAGTTTTACGGAATAGTTGTTAAAAAGGCTTGCAATCCTTTAGTGTTGGTGTTATACTAAACATGATAACATGGTGGCGGCAAAAGAGTGGGCGAAAGTCCACTCTTTCTGTTTACAGAAGAAAGTGTCGGATACCTGCCGCAGACCGTTGTTTTGTGGTTTTGACAAATAGAATGGAGGTGGTCGAAATGACAAGAAGAGAAGAGTATGAAGCAAAGACAGAAAAGTATCTGCTTCCTTTGATGGAAGAACATCAATTTGAATTAGTAGATGTGGAATATGTAAAAGAAGCCGGAACTTGGTATCTGAGAGCGTATATCGATAAAGAGGGCGGAATTACGGTAGATGATTGTGAGATAATCAGTCGAAAACTGGGAGAATGGCTGGATAAAGAAGATTTTATTGAGGATAGTTATATACTGGAGGTCAGTTCACCAGGGCTTGGTCGTCCTTTGAAGAAAGAAAAAGATTATAAAAGAAGTATAGGAAAAGATGTAGAGATCCGTTTATATCGTGCCAGAGATAAACAAAAAGAATTTATTGGAACATTGAAGGCATATGATGAAAAGTCTGTGACGATTACCTGTGATGAAGAGGATATGATATTTGAGAAGGCGGATATTGCATTGATCCGTTTAGCATTTGATTTTTAAGCGATATAATAAAAGAAAGGAAAAGCTAACCAGATGAAGAACTAAGCATGGCAGATCATCTGGCATATACACTTGTGTATATGTTTTTAGCAGCAGGATACCATATTATGAATAAGGAACTGTTAGAGTCTCTTGAGATTCTGGAAAAGACAAAAGGGATTAAGAAAGATGAGTTAATTGAGGCGATTGAGAATTCTTTGCTGACAGCATGTAAAACGCATTTTGGAAAGGCAGACAATGTCAGGGCAGTTGTCAATAAGACAACTGGAGATCTGAGCGTTTATGCTGAGAGGGAAGTAGTAGAAAAGGTAGAAGATCCTCTGACACAGATCAGTTTGGCAGAAGCAAGAATCCGCAATCCGAAATATATTTTGGGTGATCTTGCTCAGGTTCCGATCGCTTCAAAGGAATTTAGCCGTATTGCGACACAGAATGCAAAGAACGTGATCACACAGAAAATCCGTGAAGCAGAAAGAACTTCTCTCTATGATGAATTTTCTAAAATGGAAAAGGATATTACTACAGGTGTAGTACAGCGTTATGTTGGACGCAATCTGAGCATTAATCTGGGACGCACTGATGCAATGCTGAGTGAGAGTGAACAGGTAAAGGGAGAGGTATTCCGTCCAACAGAGCATATCAAAGTGTATGTGCTTGAAGTCAAGAATACTCCAAAAGGACCAAGGATTTCTGTTTCCAGAACACATCCAGATCTGGTAAAGAGACTGTTTGAATCTGAGGTAACAGAGATTAAAGAAGGCATTGTTGAAATCAAAGGAATTGCCCGTGAGGCAGGATCTAGAACAAAGATGGCAGTATATTCCAATGATGAGGCGATCGATCCGGTTGGAGCTTGTGTTGGTTTGAATGGTTTTAGAGTCAATTCTGTAGTCAATGAGCTGCGTGGAGAGAAGATTGATATTATCAATTGGGATCCAAATCCGGCATTATTGATCGAGAATGCACTTAGTCCGGCAAAAGTGATCTCTGTAGTGGCAGATGAGGAAGCAAAAGAGGCACAGGTCATTGTTCCAGATTATCAGCTTTCTCTGGCAATCGGTAAAGAGGGACAGAATGCAAGACTGGCAGCAAAACTGACAGGATTT
>CAJMNU010000079.1 GCA_905214855.1 uncultured bacterium
GTCTCTACAGAGTAAATAAGGGTGGAGACAAGATAACTACCTCCACCCTCAATGGCAACTCTTACTTTCTGATGCCTAACTTCTCGATTAAAGCACGGTATCCTTCCAGATCTGTTTTCTTCAGATAGTTCAAAAGACCACGTCTCTGACCAACCATCTTCAGCAGACCACGTCTGGAATGATGATCCTTCTGGTTATTCTGCAGATGCTCTGTCAGCTCTGCAATTCTTGCTGTCAGAATAGCGATCTGAACTTCTGGTGAACCTGTGTCTCCTGGCTTTCTGCCATATTCTGCGATAATCGCTGCTTTCTTTTCCTTTGAAATCATGATGATTTCCTCCTTTATTTTTCTTTATTCTGACCATATACCAGGCTATTGGCTGGAGTCACCACAAAACCGGGCATTGGCGTTAACTCATACTGTTCTACTATAGCATAATTTCAAACGCTTGTAAATCCTTTTTATCCATAGATTTTAAATTTGACAGAAGCTCCAATTTTTACTATAGTAAACACTGTCTGGTTACAAAAAACCATAACATAAAGAAGAATACTTGCATAAGGTATTCTAATATGCAGACACACTATCCACAGAAAGGATTTTATTTATGAAAATTATCATTATCGATGGTCAAGGTGGTCGTATCGGAAAAAGTATTGTAGAACAACTTAAAAAAGTTCTTCCCAACCAACCCCTGATCGCTATTGGAACGAATAGTACTGCCACTTCAGCTATGCTAAAAGCTGGTGCTGACCTTGCTGCCACAGGTGAAAATCCAGTTCTTGTCAACAGCCGTGACGCTGATATCATTATTGGTCCTCTTGGTATCGTGATTGCCAACTCCCTTCTGGGAGAGATCACTCCAGCTATGGCTGAAGCCGTCGGTTCCAGCAAAGCACTGCAGATCCTGCTTCCTGTAAACCGCTGCAACCACTATGTTGTTGGCACAGAAGAACTCACTTTAACAGATGCGATCCGACAAGTTTGCCAAAAAGTCGTCTCACTTTGTTCTGGTTCTCCAGATCATTGTTAATATGCGTTTCCTATTCCCACAAACCGCTAGTATCCATGATGATATGACTTTTTTCTTTTAAGTCAAACTCTTCTATATAGCGGTTTTCCATAGGAATCCATTCCTGAACAAATCTTTTTTGCATCTCTTGTCCATTTCTCAACAAAATGCGTTCTTTCTGTACATTGTCATTCACCGTGAGAAGGATTCTGATATCATACAGATCACCAAACCGTGGGTGGGCACTGTAAGAGCCTTCTACAATGCAAAGCAAACCTTTTACATCCATCCGTTCTTCCTTTTGAATACACTGTGTTTTACAATTATATCTGCGATATAAAAATTGTTTTTCCCCATCTCGTATCGGACGCAAGACTTCATCCCAGACACGTTCATAATCCACATTACCGCCTATCTCAAGCAGACGTTCTCTGCTTTTTTGTTCTGGTCTGAGGAAAAAATCATCCATATGAATCAGTATTCCTCCAAATTTCTGATTCAATTCTTTTCCTAAGCTGCTCTTTCCGCTGGCGCTCATGCCATCAATAGACAGCATACACATTTTTTTAGGATTTTTTTCTATCCATTCTTCTATCTTGCATATAATATCTGCTGATCTGTCTCTGTCCTGCATTTTCTGATACTCCCTCACTCTTTTTGATTTGCTCATTCTTTCAAAAAACCTGCCCTCTCCAATGCAGCAATGATAATGGGTATCAAAATGAGCTGAAGGATGATTCCTGGAATTGCTGTAGTAAATGCCCCTGCTAAAAATGCGGCTGCTGTAAATGTAGATCCAGACACACCTGCTAACACCAATCTCACAACTCCCCATGCAACACGCCCGATCATCATTGCACTGAGAAGAGAGACATATATAGCAACAATTCCATGACGCATTCTTTTGTACATAAATCCTGTCACAAATCCATATATTGCAAGTTCAAATGCCATAGCGATCCCAGTTGGAAACATTGGAGGCATTCCCATTGTCGCACTCCTCAAAAGCGGCACGATCAAACCGACAATGCATCCATAAGGCGCTCCACAGATAAAACCACATAGCAGAACCGGAATATGCATTGGAAGCAGCATATTTCCAATGCTAGGCAGCTGTGCTGTCAAAAAAGGCAATACCATTCCAATTGCCATAAAAATCCCGGCAAGTACCATTTTGTATGTTTTGGTCTGTTTCATATGTATCCATCCCAGCTTCTCTTGTATCTTCAGATATCTAAAAGAAACTTTTTCCTTTCCATTATTTTCTGTCATTACCAAAACATCGCAGATTCATCTGCATGGTTGTTTTCCCCATGTTTTCTTCTGAAAACAACTCAATTATAAGAACTCCTTCCCTTTTCTGTCAAGTTCGATATCATTTTTAAGGACATAAAGTTCAGAGTCAAAATACTGCTCCTGAAATTTCAATTTTTCCCAAATTTCTTCTTTTGAATATTTTTTCCCTGATAAATCCACAATCCATTTCTCTTCCACATCATTTAGACGATGGACTACCCCTACCACGATCCCTTCAAATTCTGACAAGGGGTTCTCTTCTCCCAGCACATACACATCCTGTTCTTCCCCATCTCCTGCAAGAATACCTTCTACATAACCATAATTAACAGGATAGTACAAATTTTTGTATATACTATGCCAACTTCCCAAAGGTCGGTCAATCTTTCCCTTTACTTTTCTTCCCAACACCTCTGTATAATCCGGCTTTTTTTCTTCTTTTTGAAGTACTGCTGTCACCCAAACGCCCTCTTCACTCCAGATACTCTCCTGAAATACAAAATCATACATTTTTTCGTTCAATTTTTCCTCATCTTGTTCCTTATATAATTTTGCTTTTCCAAATATCAGAGCAGGAATCCATACAGCCAAAATACCATCTGGCTTCAACACTCTTCGAATCTCGTCCAATACTTCTTCAAAAGACTGATTCATCTCATCAGTAAAAAGATCTTTTGCCCAGATACAGTCAAATGCATTCTCTGCAAAGGGCAATGGTGTTATCCCACATTGTTTGCTTCTTAAAATCTTTCCACTCTCTTTTTCCCATTGCCTTAAATGGCTTACATGTTTTTCCTGCGGATCTGATGCTGTAACCCAAAATCCAGCATTAACAAAACATATTGCATCCTCACCTGTTTTGCAGTTCACATCTAAAATTGATTTTTTTCCCTCTTGTTTCCATTCTCTGGCATACTCACAGATACTTTTCATACTCACCCTCCTCCTATCTACCACTTGGAGTTCTTTTGTCTCTTTTTATCTGATTATTTCACCATCCCATTTATTGCAATTATAGCATATTCTTGTAGATTCTGGTAATGCTTTTCTGACTCTTCTTACATTTCTTTCGGCAATTAAAAGAAAAGTAAAGATATTGTCAGAATTCGTTATACTTTCTTCTTTGACTACAGTATTTTTACTTGATATAATCAAATTAGACAAGAATTCCAATTATTGGGATTCTTCCAGAGAGGAGAGGTTTGTATGAAGAAAAAACATTTTTTAATAGGCACATCTTTATTTTGTCTATTCCTTTTTGCTTTTGCTACAGTCGCAGGAGCTGCGGATACGCGAATCAACACAGTTTCCATTACTATTAAAGATGCAGGAGAATTAGAGTCGGGCTGTGATGTCGCAGATGTCTATACTACAACGAACAGTAAAGAATTTACTATAGACACTGCATATTTTACTACCGAAAACTCTGTATGGCACAGCGGAGAAACCCCACAGGTTTGTGTAGAATTATATGCTAACAGTGGGTATCGTTTCTCTTATACTAGCAAAAGCCATTTTGAGCTGTCTGGATATGGCGCTAAATTTAAAAAAGCCAAAATTGTAGATGGCGGTGATGGCATGGAACTTTATATCAAATTAGATGAAATTTCAGGCAGACCTGCTCAAGTAGAGAATCTTTACTGGAAAAAAAATGTGGCTCGTTGGGACAAAATGGATGAAGCAGATTATTATGAAGTCAGATTATATCGCGGCAATTCCATAGTAACAACAAAAAAAGTTTCTAAAAATTATTACGATTTTACTTCTGACATGACCAAAAAAGGACGCTATACTTTCCGTGTTCGTTCTATTTCCAAATATGATGTCACTGGTTCTTGGTCTGAATATTCCGATGACAGGGATGTGAGTTCTTCTGAGGCAGACAAAAATCAGTCGTCATCAGGATCAAACTTCCCAAACAATGACTGGGATTTTATTTCTCCAGATGACAACTTTAAGCCTCAATCTATTGGATGGCTGATCGACAATGGACGTTGGTGGTATCGCAATCCAGATGGTTCTTACACCAAAAATAATTGGCAATTTATCAATAATAAATGGTATTATTTTGATCAAAATGGATACATGTGTACTGGATGGCTTTTCATCAATAACCGCTACTACTTCACATTCCCAGATGGTGCTATGACCACTGGATGGCAGTTCATCAACAACCGCTGGTACTACATGGATTCTTCTGGTGCTATGACTACAGGCTGGCAATATCTTAATAACCGCTGGTATTATATGGATCCTTCTGGTGCTATGACCACGGGTTGGCAGTATATTAATAATCGCTGGTATTATATGGATTCTTCTGGTGCTATGACTACAGGCTGGCAGTGTATCAATAACAAATGGTATTTCCTAGATGCTTCTGGAGCATTGGCAACGAATACAACCACTCCAGACAATCATCGTGTTGATGCCAATGGTGTACGGGTTTCCTAATCAGAGATTCTATATATTTTTCAAAGTTACTTGACTTTTAAAGCAAAAACAGGTGCGGATATCATATAACTTTTCCGCACCTGCTGATTTTTTTGACTGATTTTGTCCAGTTTTTCTAATTTCTTTTATTTCTATATGTTCTATATTAGAAATTCCAATGCTTTTATCTTATCTCTCTCTACCTGCGCTTTCAATTCCTCTACATTTGCAAATTTCTTTTCTTCACGAAGCTGATGGTAAAGTTCCACTGTAATTTCTTTTCCATATAGTTCCTTTGTCCATTCAAAAATAAAGGTTTCTGCTCCGACAGGATATTCTCCTATGGTTGGCTTTCTGCCAATATTGGTTACACTGAGATAAGAATTCCCATCTATCTTGGTACAAGAGGCATACACTCCGTTAGGCGGTAATTTTTTTCCGGCTTCTGGCAAAAGATTTGCGGTCGGAAAACCGATCCGACTTCCCAGATGATTTCCATTGACTACCTTTCCATGTAATGCAAATGGATACCCCAAAAGTGCATTGACATCCTCCATGTTTCCTTCATCCAGTTTTTCCCGTATAAAAGTACTGCTGATGATACGACCACTTTTTTCATCCCGTCGCTTATGTACTACATCCAATTCATACCCACAGGAAGATGACATCTCTTCTAACAGAGCAGCGTCTCCTGATCTTTGATAGCCAAAATGAAAATCTGTCCCGACTGCGATATAGCGGGCTTTCAAGCGTTTTACCAGAATTTCTCTGACAAAAACATCTGCTGGCATATGGCTTGCCTCAACTGTAAATGGATATTCGATCAGACAGCCAATCCCCAATTTTTCTAAATATTTTCTTCGTTCTTCATTGGTTAAAAGCATAGGCTGCTGTTTTTTACCTGTCACCACTGCCACAGGAGACATATCAAAAGTAAAAACTGTAGGAATCATTCCCGCTTCTTTTTTCTCCATAATTTTGGAAATCAAAGTTTGATGTCCTAAATGCATTCCATCAAATTTTCCTAATGTCACTGCCACAGGCTGCTTCATCTCAATTTCCGCTGTTCCGGTAAAATATTGCATACTCTCCCTCCCAGGAATCAGATTCCATTTCCCAAAAACATCTTTTTAGGAAAATACAATCCTTTTTCTTTCTGAAACTCATATAGTCCCGTAAAATATCCCCTTCTGTCATAAACACGTACTGTACTTTCCGGCATTTTCTCAAGAAAAACCTCTCTGTTTTCTGCCGTTTCCCATCCGACAAGCCCATCCTGGCGCAAAGGATTCCCATTTTGAAGCGCTTTCTCTGTCTCTTCCTTTACACATAGTGCCGGATATTCTAAAAAAGCATTTTCAATCGGAACAATATATTTTTCTATTCTGCCCTCTTTTACCAACTCTTCTACCTGATCAAGCCGGATCGCATCTTTTAAAAAGAAGCTCCCTACCTGAGTTCGAACCAGTGATTCCATACATCCACCGCATCCCAATTCTGCTCCGATATCTCGGCACAGAGAACGTATATAAGTCCCCTTAGAACAGGAAATCATCATTGTTACTCTGGGAAGTTCTATTTTTTCCACCACGATCTCTGTAATACATACATGCCTTGGCTGGCGCTCGATCGTCTTTCCCTCTCTTGCCAACTGATACAATTTTTTGCCATTGACTTTAATTGCAGAATACATAGGAGGTATCTGATCATATTCTCCAACAAACTTTTTAATTGTCTCGCATACTTCATCTTCCCCTACAGATACTTCTTTTTCAGCAAGCACTGTGCCAGAAATATCCTCTGTATCTGTCTCTTTTCCAAGAAGCAAAACTGCACGGTACTGTTTACTATGATCGGTCAACATATCACATAATTTTGTTCCCTGTCCC
>CAJMNU010000080.1 GCA_905214855.1 uncultured bacterium
AAAAAAGAAGCTCTGGATATGATGGTTTCTCTGATGGTTCGAAGTGGTAAGATTTTGGATGAGGACGCATATAGAAGACAAGTATATGCGAGAGAAGAGGAAAGCACTACTGGAATTGGAATGGGACTTGCGATCCCACATGGAAAGTGTAGTGCAGTAGTAAAACCTGGACTTGCAGCTATGGTAGTGCCAGATGGAGTGGATTTTGAGTCTTTGGATGGACAGCCAGCAACATTGATCTTTTTGATAGCAGCTCCTGATACGGAAGATAATGTACATTTGGATGTGCTGAGTAAGTTGTCTATGATGATGATGGATGAAACATTTGCAGCAAATCTGAGAAAAGCAAAAAGTGTTGAAGAATTCCTGAAAGTGATTGATGATGCAGATAGTGAAAGACCAGATATTGACGAGAAAAATGCAGAAGATGCAAAGGCAGAACAGCCTGAAAAAGGTCAATTTAAGATTCTTGCGGTGACATCCTGTCCGACTGGTATTGCACACACATATATGGCTGCAGAGGGTCTGGAAAAGGCTGCAAAATCGCAGAATTGTTTTATCAAGGTGGAGACAAGAGGATCCGGCGGTGCAAAAAACGTATTGACGGATCAGGAGATACGGGAAGCGGATTGTATTATTGTGGCAGCAGATGCGAAAGTCCCAATGGAACGTTTCCATGGAAAAAAATTGATCGAGTGTCCGGTATCAGATGGAATCAGCAAGGCAGACCGATTGGTAGAGCGTGCATTGAGCGGTAATGTTTCGGTGTATGAGGCAAAAGAAAACAGTCAGGAGAATGCTCCAAGTGCAAGCGGATCTTTTGGACACAAAATCTATACTCAGTTGATGAATGGAGTGTCTCATATGCTTCCATTTGTAGTGGGTGGCGGTATTCTGATTGCGATTGCATTTTTGATCGATGGTCTTTGTGTGGATATGTCAAGTCTGGCACCAGAAATGCGTGCGAATTTCGGTACGATCACACCTGTGGCAGCAACCTTTAAGAATATTGGTGGTGTTGCATTTGGGTTTATGCTGCCGATCTTGGCAGGATATATTGCAATGGCAATCGCAGACAGACCAGGTCTTGCAGTTGGATTTGTTGGCGGGATGATCGCAGCGAATGGAAAATCTGGATTTTTGGGTGCATTGCTTGCCGGATTTTTAGCGGGATATATCATTTTAGGATTGAGAAAAGTATTTTCTCATTTGCCAGAAGCCATTGAAAAACTTACTCCAGTATTGTTGTATCCATTTTGTGGCATTTTGTTGATCGGTCTGGTTATGACATTTGTTGTAGAACCTCCAATCGGAGCTTTGAATACAGCTTTAAACACAGCTTTAACGAATATGGGAGGCAGCAGCAAGATACTTCTTGGAATGATCGTTGCAGGTATGATGGCGATTGATATGGGCGGTCCTTTTAACAAAGCAGCATATGTATTTGGAACAGCTTCTATTGCAGCAGGAAATTATGATATTATGGCAGCCGTTATGATCGGAGGTATGGTACCTCCATGTGCAATCGCACTGGCAACTATGCTCTTTAAAGATAAGTTTACCAAAGAAGAAAGGGAATCTGGTCCAACAAACTTTATTATGGGACTTGCTTTTATTACAGAGGGAGCGATACCATTTGCAGCTTCTGATCCTCTCCGTGTTCTTCCATCCTGTATTGCAGGATCTGCATTGGCAGGTGCATTATCTATGGGATTTGGATGTACTCTTATGGCCCCACATGGTGGTATATTCGTATTCCCAGTTGTAGAACATGCTTTGATGTATATGGTTGCACTGATCGCAGGAACGATTTTAGGAACGGTATTATTAGGAATTTTAAAGAAAAAAATACATTAATAGAATGATTTACTGAATGAGATATTATAAAAAATAAATATGTGTAGTTTTACCTCCTTATAAAAATCCCCACGGCAGCTGTTTGGATGTTTCAAGAAAACGGAAAAACAGCTGCCTTTTTAACTTGCTTTTCTGTGAAAAATTGGGGATAATAAGAGAGAAAGGGAGGCGGGCTGGTAAATGCTGACAGAAAAAAGACAGGAAGAGATTTTAAAGATTTTACATGAAAAAGAAAGTATCACAGTACAGGAACTTACAAAGCGGTTTCAGGCATCCGAATCCACAATTAGAAGAGATCTGACTGCGCTGCATAAAAAAGGAAAATTAGTTAAGGTATTTGGTGGTGCAGTGGCAGCCGATTCGAAGGTTATTACCACAGAAGATGTAGTTCCTTTGAGAGAGAATAGAAATCGTGAAGAGAAGATCAGGATTGCAAGATATGCTGCTGGGCTGATCGGGGAAAGAGATTTTGTATATCTGGATGCAGGGACTACGACAGGCTGTATGATTGATTTTATAGAGCAGAAATCCGCAACCTATGTGACAAATGCTGTTTCCCATGCACAGCGCCTTGCCAAGGCAGGATTTCATGTGATTTTAGCAGGGGGTGAGTTGAAAGCTACAACCGAAGCAGTGATTGGGAGTGAAGCAGTGTTTCAGCTTCAAAGATTCCATTTTACAATTGGTTTTTTTGGCACAAATGGGATCAGCCAGTCAGCAGGTTTTACAACATTGGACTGGAAGGAAGCTGCGGTGAAACGGTGTGCCATGGAACAGACACGACACAGGTATGTTTTGGCAGATCATCAGAAATTTGGTCAGATTGCTCCTGTTACATTTGGAGCTTTTTTGGATTCTACTGTGATCACAGATCATATTCCACTGGAAGGATATGTGGGATGTATGAATCTTCTGGAAGTTTCAGAAAAGGATGGGATGGAATGAGTAAGAAATTTTAAATAAAAGTATTAAAATGGTAAATAATAGGAGATTAAAAAAGAGACGCAGACACATGAAAATCATGATCGGCGTTTCTTTTTTGTTGACAAACAATATTATACATGATATAGTATCAGTAGAAATAATATTATATATCATATAATATAGTAAACAAAGTAGTATTGCGTTATGGTGTGGATCAAATCTGACATAAGGTGGAATGAAGAAAATGGATGATGTATTTCGTTTCTAAAGAAGAAAGTATTGTGAAAGGATAAGAGATATTTTTTGAGAGATGAAAATACAAATTTGAAACAAGACAGGAAGTGAAAGCATGGTTTTTAACACAGGTTCTGCGTTGCTGGATGGAGTTGTGCTGGCAGTGGTTTCCAGAGACATGGAAGGAACATATGGCTATAAGATTACACAGGATGTCCGACAGGTGCTAGAAGTGTCAGAATCAACACTTTATCCGGTTTTAAGAAGACTCCAGAAAGAAGAGTGTCTGGAAGTGTATGATTCTCCCTGTGATGGAAGGAATAGACGTTATTATAAGATGACGGAGAAGGGAAGAGTACAGTTGAATTTATATAAAAGTGAATGGTATGGCTATTCGCAGAAGATTTCAAGGATCTTTGAGGAGGCGAAGATATGAGCAGGGAAGAGTTTATGGATCGATTGGTTTATCTGCTTTCAGATATTACAGAGGAAGAGAGAGAGGATGCCATCCTGTATTATGAAGATTATTTTGATGAAGCAGGAGCAGAACAGGAAGAGAAGGTGATCCAAGAATTAGGAAGTCCGGAGCGGGTGGCGGCGATTATTCGAAATGGTATGGAAGGAGCAACAGATGGGGGCAGCTTTACAGAGAGAGGATTTGAGGATGAACGATTTCGTGATCCCAACACTCAGATCGTCAAGAGACTGGATCTGCCTGATGTAACAGAACAGAAAGGAAAAGCAGAAGATCCTTTTGGGGATCAAACAGATACTCAGAACAATACAGAAGAACATAAAACAGAATCTACCCGTTCCAATAAACAGAGGAGATTTGGAAACCGTTGGATTAAAATTATTTTATTTATCATATTACTTGGTGCAGCGTGGGAGTTTATCAAAAACCTATTTGGGATAGGAATGGGATTTTTTGACAGTGTTTTTGGTATCCTGTTTTTACCAGCATGCATGTGTCTGGCATCTGTGATTTTGGCTATAGTATTTTTGGTAGTGGCAGTATTGAATGTGGCAACGCCATGGATACTGGTGTTTTTCTTGGGAATGACACTTTTTTGTCTGGGGACAGGAATGTTGTTTTTGGTATTATCCATTCAGCTATATGGTAAATGGATTCCGACTCTGATTAAAAACATATGTCAGATGGCACGGAATCTGCGTGATAGTGTGGTAAAAGGCAAGGAGGCTTGATCTTATGAAGCGTTTTTTAAAAGTGATGCTTGGGGTTGGAACGATATGTGTGGTATCTGGTATGGTTTTGTCAGGCGTGTCTCTTGCATTTAGTGGGAGCGCAGGAAGCCAAAGCTGGAGAAGTATGTGGAATCAGATAAGACATCATCGACTGGATGATGTATGGGAAGAACAATGGAATCAAGAATGGGAACAGTGGGAAAATGAGATGGATGACTTAGAGGATCGTATGGATGATCTGGATGATGCATACTATGTGAGACAGAATACACAGCAGACATTGCAGGAAACGGCATTGGCTGCTGCACCAGAGGGACATCATTATAACTCAAAGAATAAAAATGGATATCAGGAGTTGGTATTAGGAGACAGTTTTGAGGATGCATATGAGCTGGAGTTAGAACTTGGAAGCTGGGATGTTACGATTCAGGAAGATGAGACAGCAGAATATATCAAAGTGGCAGCTTATGATCGATCATCCAGTGATAAGATTGTTCCATTAAAGGTAAAACAAACAGGAAATACAGTAAAAATCTATGATGTGAGCCGTGAAGGTGTTCGTGAAGACGAGTGGCAGAAGATGTCAAAAGATACTCCTGAAGGAATCTTAGAGATCGTAGTTCCAAAAGGAATGGTTTTACAGGGACTGGATATTGAACTTGGAAGAGGAATTTTTCATGGCAAGAATTTAAAAGTAGCAGAGCTTGATGTAGAATCTGTAGGAACTCTCTCTTTTGAAACATGTGAAGTAGGAAAACTGGATGTTTCTATTGTAGGAAACATGGATTTTATCGGTGCCGTGACAAGAGAGGCTGACATCCAGTGTGTATCCAGTGAGGTTTCACTGCTTCTTGATGGCAAAATGGAAGAATTTAATTATGAGATTGAGGGTGTTAAGGGTTCTGTGACGATAGGTGGACAGACACGCTCAGAAGCGGTTTATGAAATAAAAGAATACTATTCTGCGGGAAAGACGATAGAGATGGAATGTGTGACATCTCAGGTACAACTTTCATTTCAATAAAACAGATTTGACTAAAACAGATGTATAAAAGGATAATTTATAAAAAGGATATGGGATTATGGATAAAAAATTATATCGTTCTTCTTCAGATAAAATGATATGTGGTGTTTGTGGAGGATTAGGAGAGTTTTTTCAGATTGACACAACAGTGATTCGTCTGATATGGGCGATCGCCAGCTTTTTTGGTCCCGGAGTGATCATTTACATTATCGCAGCGGTGATCATGCCAAAAGAAATATATTAAGACCAACGAAAAAACCAGCGTCCATTGGGCGCTGGTTAAGTTATGTTATTGAGAAACGGATTGGCTTTGATCTTGCATGGAAAGAAGGATACAGTTGATCTCTGCCCCGATAAAAAGGATACAGACACAAAAATACATCCACAGCATCAAAAGGATGATAGCAGTTAAACTTCCGTAAATGTAAGAAAAATTGCTGAAATTTTCAAAATAAATAGAAAATCCATAAGAAAATATGGACCATCCCAGAGAAGAAAAAATAGCACCAGGAAGTTGAGATTTTAAAGTCAGTTTCCTGCGGGGAAGATATGTATAAATTCCAA
Organism: uncultured bacterium; assembly: GCA_905214855.1. Classification (GTDB taxonomy): domain Bacteria; phylum Bacillota; class Clostridia; order Lachnospirales; family Lachnospiraceae; genus CAJMNU01. Next base: position 5,810 of record CAJMNU010000080.1, read on the forward strand.
CAAAAAATACAGTCATAAAGAAAAAGGTGATCAGTGTACGAATGTTGACAACCATCATAATGATTTTGCTGATATATGGGAAATGTCGGGAGAGAAAACCACCGATCGTAGTGCCAAATACCCAGAAGATCAACATCATGACACATAAAATTACAAATCCAAATGTATATCCCATAGAAATCATGCGGCTGATAAGATATCGGCGCGGAACGTGATCACCAAGGATACGGTTTAAGCCCTTTTCAATGCCGAACATACTGCGGGAAGCAGACCATACAGAGGTGATTGCTGTGATGGATACAATAGTTTCTGGAGAGCGGGTAAACAGGTCTTCCGTGACCGCAAATAAAATTTCGTGAAACATCTCAGGGACAATTCCCATCATAGTGATCTCCAAATCTTTTTTGGAAAGACCAGGTACCATTTGTATTGCACTGATTAGAAGCATCAAAAAAGGAATGGCGGCCAATATGGTAAAAAAAGCTGCCTGAGCAGCATAAACAGTCATTTCATCTTTTGAGAATTTTTTCCATATCCGGTGTATAAAGAGAATGAATTGCATTGTGAGAACCTCCATGGAAAGATCATTTTGTCTGTCTTTATTGTATCTGATTTATATTGGAAATGCAAATGATTTATGAATAAGGACAGATTTGCAAGTTCGGTCTTGACATCTTTATTTTTTATGTTACAATAAAAAACAGTTTCATGAAAGAATTCATAAACATATCAGGAATTCATAAGTGTATAAGAAAAAGCATGGAAAGTGTCAGTAG
>CAJMNU010000081.1 GCA_905214855.1 uncultured bacterium
TGACACTGTTACAACAGGTGCGGCAAATGATATTGAGCAGGCAACAAGAATCGCACGTGCAATGGTAACCCAGTATGGTATGTCTAAGAAGTTTGGTCTTATGGGGTTAGCACAGCAGGAAAATATGTATTTGAGTGGTCGTGTAGTATTGGATTGTGGAGATGCAACTGCCTCTGCGATTGATGATGAAGTGATGAAGATATTGAAAGAATCTTATGAAGAGGCAAAACGTTTGCTGTCTGAGAATCGTGATGTGATGGATCAGATTGCAGCATTTTTGATTGAAAAAGAGACGATCACAGGAAAAGAATTCATGAAAATTTTCCATAAGGCAAAGGGAATTGAGGAATCAGAAGAACCAGAGCGGTCAGAAAAGACGGAAAATAAGAAGATAGAAGAAAGTGTTAAAACAGAAGAGGCAACAACAGAAAATATAAAGACAGAAGAGCAAAACGTAGAAGACAAAAAGACAGATGATTCACAAGATCCACTTTTTGATATTGGAAAAGTAAAAGAATGATACATTAAAAAGCACCAAATGACACTGTAAATCATTTGGTGCTTTTTTAATCTAAGAATTCAGAAATTAATGGTAGAGTTTTTTGTGTTCGTATACAGGTTCACTGGTAAGCTGTACACCTAATTTTTGGAAGATTTTAATATCCACAGAAGACAGCATAACAGAAGTGTGGACTTGACAGCCTTTTAACAGAGGCAGCTGATCTAAAGCCTTTTGAGCATTGGAGTCAGTTGCAGCACACATGGACAGAGCAATGAGAACTTCATCCGTGTGCAGTCTTGGGTTTCTGCTTCCAAGATATTTGGTTTTTAATTTTTGGATTGGCTCAATGGCAGATGGTGCGATGAGGTGTCTGTCATGAGGAATGTTGCCAAGGATTTTGACAGCATTTAAAAGAACAGCGGCAGACGCTCCTAATAAATTAGTTGTTTTTCCTGTTACCAATGTACCATCTGGGAGTTCCAGACATGCAGCCGGAGAACCTAAAGTTTTAGACAGTTCCAGACAACGTCCGACACAGCGGCGGCGATCAGGATTGATTTTTGACTGTTTCATTAAAAGTTCAATTTTATAGACTTCATCACTATCGCTTCCCTCTTTTACCTGATGATTTAGGGCAGTATAATAACGACGGATGATTTCCTGATAGGAAGCCTCTTTACATGCTTCATCGTCCACAATACAGTAACCAGCCATGTTTACACCCATATCTGTTGGGGATTTATAAGGACTGCTGCCATAAATTCCCTCAAAGATCGCATTCAGTACAGGGAAGATTTCTACATCACGATTATAATTGACTGCTGTTTTTCCATATGCTTCAAGGTGAAATGGGTCGATCATATTGACATCATTTAAATCAGCAGTGGCTGCTTCATAAGCTAAGTTGACTGGATGCTTTAATGGAAGATTCCATATAGGGAATGTCTCAAATTTTGCATAGCCAGCATGGATTCCTCTGATATTCTCATGGTAAAGCTGAGAGAGACAGGTTGCCATTTTACCACTTCCAGGACCTGGTGCAGTCACAATAACAAGTGGTTTGCTGGTTTCAATATAATCATTTTTTCCATAACCATTTTCACTTACGATCAGGGGAATATTGGAAGGATATCCCTGAATGAGATAGTGACGGTATACTTTAATACCCATATGCTCTAATTTAGAACGGAACAGGTCTGCACCCGGCTGGCTGGAATACTGCGTAATGACAACACTGCCAACATAAAGTCCCTGATCTCTAAATTCCTGAATCAGACGCAGAACATCAATATCGTAGGTGATACCAAGATCTCCACGGACTTTATTGCGCTCAATATCTTCGGCATTGATAGCGATTACAATTTCAGCTTGATCTGCAAGTTGAAGAAGCATTTTGAGTTTACTGTCAGGAGCAAAGCCAGGAAGCACACGTGAAGCGTGAAAATCATCAAACAGTTTGCCTCCAAATTCCAGATATAATTTGCCATCAAATTGGCTGATACGTTCTCGAATGTGTTCAGACTGTAATTTTAAGTACTTTTCGTTATCAAATCCGATTTTGTTCATAAGGTTATTTCCATCCTTCCTAAAATTTAAGAAGAGATGCTGCCTGACAACATCTCTTATATTTTTTATAAAAAAATGTTTCACTCAGATACCCTCAAAGTTAAGTGTCCATTGTCTTGCAAGCAATCCACGTCCACTTGATTTTAGAGGGTGCGTTCGTTGTTATCCGTTCATATTGTATCATAATTTTGTAAAAAATCTACTAGGAAAAGCGTAAAACCTCAGGGAAAAAGAAGAGAATGGTTTTGTTGAGTTTGTCAAAAACTATGGAATGTGCTATAATTTCAGACACATGCAGACAAAGTAAGAGGAGGAAACTGATGAAGCAATGGTTGTTAGGATTGCTGTTGATCTTATGCCTGAGTGGCTGTAAAACAATATCTCCTTTGAGGGAAAATATGGAGGAGATATCTACTTCTTATGAAGAAACTACTACATCATTGGAGATGGAGGAAGGAGATCGTTCTTCTGATCCAAAAGAGAATGTGCGAGAACGGGTAAAGGTAAAGGGAATTTATCTGACAGCTGGTGTAGCTGGTTCTGAGGAACGCATGGATGAGATTTTAAAAAATATTCAGGAAACAGAAGTTAATGCGGTTGTCATTGATGTGAAAGATGATAATGGACGAGTAACATTTGCAATGGATACTCCTTTAGTCCAAGAAATTGAGGCATGTCAGATATATATAGAGGATATCGATACTTTAATGACACGTTTAAAAGAGATGGGAATTTACACGATCGCCCGTGTTGTTGCATTTCGAGATCCGTATTTGGCTGAAAAAAAGACAGAGTGGAGTCTGCATGATGCAAATGGAACAGTTCATAGAGATGAATCTGGTCTGGCATGGGTAAATCCTTATAAAAGAGAAGTATGGGATTATTTAGTAGAGATTGGGAAAGAGGCAGGACGAGTTGGATTCGATGAGATCCAGTTTGATTATATCCGTTTTGCAACAGATAGAACAATGCAGAATGTTGTTTTTGATGAGTCAGATACTATGGGAAGAAGTAAGACGGATATTATTACAGAATTTATAGAGTATGCCTATACAGAACTTTCCCAAACGGGTGTATTTGTATCAGCTGATGTATTTGGCACTATTATCGGAAGTGCAATAGATGCAAAGGCAGTGGGACAGGTTTATGAGGATATGGCAGAGCATTTGGATTATATCTGCCCTATGATCTATCCCTCTCACTATGGAGATGGTAACTTTGGTCTGGATCATCCAGATCTTTATCCATATGAGACTGTGTTGGGGGCACTTAAGGTTTCGGACAGAGTTTTGAGTGCTGCAGCGCGTGGAGAAAAGACTATTTTTAGAGAAGAGGAACAGGAAATATCAGAAAACAGTGAGAATCATGGGATTTTTATGGATGAAGTGCTGGAGGCATGTCTGGATGGAAAGAGACCACATGTATTGCTGGAGGAATTAGAGAAAGAACAGGAGTTAAAGGCACAGAAGAGACAGAAAAAGTTAGAGGAATCAGGAAATGTACAGTATACACAGGCGAAAGTTCGTCCGTGGCTTCAGGATTTTACAGCGAGTTATCTGAGACATTTTAAAAAATACGGTCCAGAGGAGATCCGTGCTCAAATTCAGGCTGTATATGATGCCGGATATGAAGAATGGATTTTATGGAATGCGGCAAATAATTATACTTGGGATGGCTTAGAGCGTGTCTCAAATGAGTAAAAAACTATAGATCCCAAAGGAAACATGGAGGTTATGAAATGGAAGAAAGAGAATACCGTCCAAGGGCAGGTGAATTTTACAGACATTTTAAGAATAAGATATACCAGATCATTACAGTTGCAATCCATTCAGAAACAGAAGAAGAAATGGTAGTATATCAGGCTTTATATGGAGATTTTAAAGTATATGTCAGACCGCTTGCCATGTTTATGAGCGAAGTGGATCATAAAAAATATCCGAATGTAGTACAGAAATATCGTTTTGAGCGTATTGAATTTGGAAAAGGGATGGAAAGAGACCAGATTGAAGATCTGACTGGGAAAATATATGACTCAGCAAATAGCATACAAGATCTGGATGAAGATGGGGAGGCAAATCCCTATTTATTGGATTTCCTTGCTGCGGATACATATGAGGAAAAATTGAGGACACTTGCTAGAATGAGAGGGCATGTCGGGCAGATTGAACTGGATGCAATTGCAATGACACTGGATATCCAGCCTATGCGAGGAGATTTTCAGCAGCAGTTAGATACTTTTGTACAGTATGTGCGGACACAGCAGCGATATGATGGAACACGCCTGAGATAGGTGGAAGAGGACAGAATGATATTTAATATTGAAGAGGAATTGAAGAAACTTCCAGCAAAGTCTGGTGTATATTTGATGCATAATGAAAATGATGAGATTATCTATATAGGAAAAGCAATCAGCCTTAAAAACCGTGTCAGACAGTATTTTCAGAGTGGATATCATAAGACGGAAAAAATTTTAAAAATGGTCAGCCATATTGCATGGTTTGAGTATGTGGTGACAGATTCTGAGTTGGAAGCATTGGTTTTGGAATGTAATCTGATTAAAGAGCACAGACCTAAGTATAATACCATGTTGAAGGATGATAAGAGTTACCCATATATTCGTGTGACAATGGAGGAAGAATATCCGAGAGTGCTGTTTGCGTGGAGAATGAAAAAAGATAAGAGCCGATATTTTGGCCCTTATACAAATGTGGGAGCTGTAAAGGATACTTTAGATCTGATCCATAAAATTTATGGGCTGCGTACTTGCAACCGTGTACTTCCAAGAGATATCGGAAAAGAAAGAGCATGTCTGAATTATCATATTAAGCAGTGTATGGGACCATGTCAGGGATATGTTTCCAAAGAAGAATATGCGGCCCGTGTGAAAGAGGTAGTAGCTTTTCTGAACGGCAATTATGCGGATGTCTTAAAAAAACTGGAGGCAAAGATGCTGGAGGCATCTGAGCGGATGGAATTTGAACAGGCGATAGAATATCGTGAAATGATGCAGAGCATAAAACAGATTGCACAAAAGCAAAAGATCACGAATAGCGATATGCAGGACAGGGATATTATTGCAGTGGCAAAAGATGAATCGGATGCAGTTGTACAGGTGTTTTTTGTAAGAGAGGGAAGATTGATTGGAAGGGATCATTTTCATTTATCCGTTTCATTGAGCGAAGACAAAGGGCAGATCTTGGCTAGCTTTATAAAACAGTTTTATGCAGGAACACCATTTGTGCCAAGAGAACTTTTGGTACAGGCTGAATTAGAAGATACAGCACTTTTGGAGGAATGGCTCTCGGCAAAACGTGGTCAGAAAGTTCATATTTGGACACCTAAAAAGGGAGAAAAGGAGCAGCTTGTGGATCTGGCAAGGCGCAATGCATTTTTAGTGCTTTCACAGGACAAGGAAAAGATCAAAAGAGAAGAAAAACGCACTCTGGGTGCAGTACAGGAACTGCAGGGGTTGTTGGGGCTTGAAGGAATTTCTAGAATGGAGGCATTTGATATCTCCAATACCAGTGGGGTAGAATCGGTTGGTTCTATGGTGGTATATGAAGATGGAAAGCCAAGACGCAGCGATTATCGCAAGTTTAAGATCAAATGGGTAAAAGGACCGAATGATTATGCTTCCATGAAAGAAGTTTTGACAAGACGGTTTCAGCATGGGATAAAAGAAAATCAGGAAATGCAGGATAAGAAGATGGAGATGGAAGGGAGTTTTACTAAATTTCCGGATCTTATTTTGATGGATGGAGGACAGGGACAGGTTCATATTGCTTTGGAGGTTTTAAAGGAATTGGGGCTGGATATCCCAGTATGCGGAATGGTAAAGGATGATGCGCACCGTACCAGAGGGATTTATTTTAAAGATCAGGAGATTGAGATAGATAAACACTCAGAGGCATTTAAGCTGGTCACAAGAATACAGGATGAGGCACACAGATTTGCGATTGAATATCATAGGAGTTTGAGAGGAAAAGGACAGGTTCATTCTGTGTTAGATGAGATAGAGGGGATTGGAAGTGTGCGCCGGAAGGCTTTGATGCGTGCGTTTCAATCCATTGAAGCAATCCAGAATGCATCAGAGGAAGAGCTGGCTATGGTGGAAGGTATGAATCATCCTGTAGCCCAGAATGTGTATACATTTTTTCACAGCAAAGTTTCAGGTGACAATGAGAAAAAGTTGTGATAGGATGAAAAAAATGGGTGAGTTTACTATAAGAAAAATAATAAAAATAAATAATAAAAATAAATAATAAAAAGTAAAGGAGATTATAACGATGCAGGGGGTATTAATTACAGAGCTGATTGAGAAAATGAAATTGAAAAATATGACACCAGAATTGGATACGGATAAGATTGTTCTGGCACATCCGGATGTGAACAGACCAGCATTGCAGCTGACAGGATTTTTTGACCATTTTGACAGAGAACGTGTGCAGATCATAGGATATGTAGAGCAGGAATATATCCGCCAGATGTCAGATG
>CAJMNU010000082.1 GCA_905214855.1 uncultured bacterium
GTTTGTCAGTCCAAAACAGCAGGGATTTTTTATAATACATGTTAGAATGAAATATTAATGTTCTTTATTAGAATATTTTTCTTCGCAGTACATGCAGCGGTAAATCTGTTTTTCTTCATCTGTCAGGAAGAATACATGAGGAAGTTCCTGTTCAATGGAAGTGATGCAGCGAGGATTTTTACAATGGATCACATTTGTGATCTTCTTGGGGAGATGAAGGGTTTTCTTCTCTATGATATTGGTATCATGAATGATATTGACTGTAATGTTATGATCGATGTATCCTAAAACATCCAGATCGATCTTATCCATCTGATTGCCCTCGATCTTAATGATATCTTTGCGTCCCATCTTATTGCTGCGGGCATTTTTGATAATAGCAACCTGACAGTCTAATTTGTCCAATCCCAATTTGTAATAAATATCCAGACTTTTGCCTGCCTGAATGTGGTCTAATACGATTCCTTCTTTTAATCCACTGATATTTAACATGCTTTCACCCCCAGTAAAGTCATAATCAATGCCATACGGACATACACACCATATTGAGCCTGTCTGAAGTATGCTGCTCTTGGATCAGAGTCCACTTCAACAGAAATTTCGTTAACACGAGGAAGAGGATGAAGGACAAACATATCTGGTTTTGCCAGTGCCATTTTCTTTTTGTCCAGAATATAGCTGTCTTTCAGACGAATATAATCTTCTTCATTAAAGAAACGTTCTTTTTGTACACGGGTCATATAGAGAATGTCTAATTTTGGCATAGCCAGATCGAGATTATCTACTTCCTCATAAGGAATATTGTGAGCTTCCAGGACATCCTCACGGATGTAGCTTGGTACACGCAGTTCCTGAGGGGAGATCAGTACAAACTTCACATTTGGGTAACGGATCATTGCTTCAATCAGAGAATGTACAGTACGTCCAAACTTCAGATCGCCACAGAGTCCGATCGTCAGAGAATCCAAATGTCCTTTTAAAGAACGGATGGTCAAAAGATCGGTTAAAGTTTGTGTAGGATGCTGATGACCGCCATCGCCTGCATTGATGACCGGAATACGGGAGTGCATGGAAGCAACCATTGGAGCACCTTCTTTTGGATGGCGCATGGCAGCGATATCTGCATAGCAGGAAATGACGCGGATTGTATCGGCAACACTCTCACCTTTGGCTGCAGAGCTGCTGTCCGCAGAAGAAAAGCCAAGGACACTGCCGCCAAGATTTAACATTGCTGCCTCAAAACTTAAACGGGTACGTGTACTTGGCTCATAGAACAAAGTAGCCAGTTTCTTTCCTGCACATACATGGGAATATTTTTCTGGATTTTTTTCGATATCGGAAGCCAAATCCAGAAGTTCATAGGTCTCTTCTACAGAGAAGTCTAATGGATTTAATAAGTGTCTCATTGTTATCTCCTTTACTTAATTCGCTCGGATATAGATATCTATAATATTATAAGACATATGTTGAGATATTTCTACTACTTTTTCAAAAAATATGGTATACTGTACAAGAAATGGCGTATAAAGGACAAAAAGAAAGATATGTCATTTCATATTTCAAATGGTATTTTTAGAGGGGAATGAAACAAATGCAAAAGACAATGCGTCAAATAATATGGGAGAATCAGGCATCAAAGAGTGATTCGATAGAAGAATTGTTCTTGTTGTGGGAGATGATGCAGAGAGAAGAGGAAGACAGACCTTCTGATACCAGATATGAAGAGATTGACGTGGGATGTTTTCATTTGGATGGGATCATTGACAGAACAAAATTTTCGGGTGTTCTCTATATTTTAAAAGAACCAAGTATGAAAAAATATCTTCAAGATGGAGCAGGAGTGCCTGTTATTTTAGATTCGAGGAGATATTTTAGGGAATATAAAAAAGGCTATATGGATGAGAGAGGGTATGTGGCAGGAATGCAGAAGATTTTTCTGGGGGAAGAGAAGAAAACGCTTCAGGAAGCGATCAAAAGTGCTGCTGTCTTATATTTAAACAAACGGGGAGGAAAGGAAGTCTCAGATTCTGTGTACCTGAATTATGCCAATGCATATAAGGAGTGCATCATCCGTCAGATCCAGCTTATTCATCCTACAGTGATCATCTGTGCAGGAGAAGACGTTTTCAAATGGGTTGTAAAAGAGGTTTTTTGCAATAAAAAGGTTAATAAGAGTCAAAAGGAGTATATGATCTGGAAAAATATTTCAGATAATCATATATTTACGGCAGATGAAGAGTATCACTACACAAAAGAGGCAGACCAGACAGCCGTTACAGTTTTTAATATGTGGAGTCCTGCATATCACATGAATAAAGAAAAGTATATATCACCAAAAGAGTATTTGGAAGAATTTGAAAACAGGATCAAGAGATGGAGAAACGAAACCAAATAAAAATTGTAAGAATTGTTAAGAAAAAGAATGATGAGAAGAGATTGCTTTTTTTGTATAATAGAAATGAGAAAATGGAGGAAGGAATATGACAGAGACAAAAGTTCCTATTATACAGGTGAAAAATTTATATAAAGTTTACCGAGTAGGCGAGAATAAAGTGTATGCGCTGAATGGTGTGGATTTTACGATGTATCAGGGTGAGTTTTGTGCGATTGTAGGAACATCAGGGTCTGGAAAGTCTACTTTGCTCAATATGCTTGCGGGTTTGGAAAAGCCTACAAAAGGGGAAATCGTGATTTCTGGGAAGCATATTGAAAAACTGACAGAAAACCAGTTGGTCACATTTAGGCGGGAGAGAGTGGGATTCATTTTTCAGTCGTATAATCTGCTGGCAACTATGAATGCAGCAGAGAATGTGGCATTGCCGTTGGCGTTTCGGGGAGTACCTAAGAAAAAACGCTTGCAGATGGCAAAGAAATACCTGAAACTGGTTGGTCTGGAAAATCAGGAAAAGCATATGGCGAACCAGATGTCAGGTGGTCAGCAGCAGCGTGTGGGGATCGCCAGAGCGTTAGCAGTTCATCCAAAGATCATCTTTGCAGATGAACCTACTGGAAATTTGGATTCTAAGACAACGATGGAAGTATTAAAATTGATGCAGAAGATCGTAAAAGAACAGAACCAGACACTGGTTATGGTCACGCATGATAACCATTTAGCTACATATGCGGATCGCATTTTCCATATTATTGATGGAAAAATAGTAAAAATTGAAGAAAATCACCATCAGGGGGATGAGGAGGAAAAGAAATGAAACGTATGAAAAGAGGGATTGCCGGATTGATCTGTATGCTTTTATTTGTCAGTCTTTTATCTGGGACAGTATTGGCAGATTTTAATTATACAGATGAAGAGAGTATGGTTGTGGTCAAGCAGGTTCCCGTAGGTAAGATCGGAAAGAAGATGTCCATTAATTTCAGTATTTATAATAATACATCAGATGATATGGAAGATACCGTGGTGTCACTTGCAATACCGGATTCCGATGAGTTTAGCAAAGAAGATGAAGAGGGAAATGTCATTGAATTTGCGAATTATCCATTTGAAATGACAGAATCTTTGTTTTCCCAGAGTAAAAAACTGGGAACGATCAAGATGGAGAAGAGTAAGAGTGTTACTCTCCATGCTGTTGTCAGAAGAGATATGACACAGGGATACTACAAAGTACCGATCAAGATAGAATTTGGGAGTCGTACAGAATATGACTATGTGACCGTATGGCTCACAACATCAGACGCAGAGACTTCTTCTGAGTCAGAGGAAAGCAATATTGATTACGATTTTACATTAGGTGAGGGACAGGAGACCCCTCATGGTCTTTACACAGATACGCTGAATTTTGGAGTCAATATCCATAATGTAGGTGTAAAGAAAGCATATGATGTGCGTTTGGAACTGGATCTGGAGAAGGCAACAGATATCAATCAATTTCCATTAGATCTGGCAAAACCAAACTATGATGAGATTGTGGGGGATATGGAGCCGGATGCATTGGCATATGTTCCTTACAGTATGAAAGTGCGTGAGGATGCAAAATCTGGGTATTATATCTTAAAATATAAAATCCGTTACAGGGAAGAGCCGGAAGGCAATTTTGCAGAACCGATTGAAAAGAATTTCTATATCCGGATCACTGGTGAGGATGATGAGACCAAGGAAAGCAAAGAGTGGAACAAGAACACCAGTAAGATGGCAAGAATTGTGGTGGATAGTTACTATACGATCCCTGAAAAGATTGTTGCAGGAGATGAATTTGAACTTCATATCAATATGAAAAATGCGTCCAGTGATATTGCTGCAAGCAATATTTTATTTACATTAGAACCAGAAAAAGCAGGAGAATCCGGAGGCGCTGCATTTACATCAGAATCCGGTTCAACATCCATTGTAGTGAATTCTTTGGGATCTGGAGAATCCACAGAACTTGTTTTTAAGATGCAGTCTAAGCCGAGTCTGGAACAAAAAGCATATTCTATTAAAATCAAGGAACAATATGATAGCCCAGACTATATGAATGCTGAGGAGGAAGTTTCCATTGATGTTCCGGTATATCAGATCGCAAAACTGAATACAGGGACAGTGGAAGTGATGCCAGCATCTATTTCAGTAAATGAAGAAACCAACATCATGTTTTCCATCAACAACACAGGAAAAGTGGATCTGTATAATGTTATGGTAACATTTGAGGCGGATTCTATCCAGAAGACAGATACCTATGTGGGAAATATCAAGCCAGGTGCGACAGGTAATGTGGACACGATGATTACAGCAATCGCACCGACGATGGATGAAGGAAAGATCAAGATCCTGATCACATATGAGGACGAAAATGGAACACAGAGTACCGTTGAGAAAGAGGCAGAGCTGTTTGTGACAGAACAGATGGATTTTTCAGATATGGAAGATATGCAGACTGGTAATATGGAGGAAATCCCTGCAGAGCCTAGTTTCTTCCAGAAATACAAATGGTGGCTGGCAGGCGGTGCAGTGCTTGTTTTAGCGGCAGGTGCAGTGATCCTTGCAAAAGTCAGAAAGAAGAGAAAGGCAGCCAGAGAGGAAGGAATGGACGATGAGATTTCTTGATCTGCTCGCCATGAGCGTCAATAATTTAAGGCGCAGGAAATTGAGGACAGCACTTACTGTTTTGGGTGTGGTCATTGGTACGGCTTCCATTGTCGTCATGGTTTCTCTGGGAATCGGTTTAAAAGAGCTGACAGTGGAGCAATATGAACAATATGGGACTCTGACATCGATCAATGTATATGGAGAGTACTATGGAGGACAGGATTCAGATCCTTTGTATTTGACAGATGAGGTGATAAAAGAATTCTCAAAGATCCCCCATGTAAAATATGTTACACCAATTTTGAACTATTATGTGATCATGCGTCAGGGAGCATATGAAGCCAATATTAACTTGCGCGGTGTATCCACAGAATATATGAAAGATATTGAATTGAAGGAGGGGGAGCTTCCCTCTCCAAATGACAAAGAAATGAAGATGATAGTGGGCAATATGGTATACCGTAATTTTAGGAATATCAAGACAAATGAGGGATATTGGGAGACGATGGAGAAACCGAACATTGATTTTATGAACCGTCCCATGTTTGTGATCTTTGATACAGATGCCTATTACCAGTCTAAGTATGCCCAAGAGGGAGAGAATAAAGTAGCTCCTCCAAAGAAATATATGATGAGAACAGCTGGTATGGTAAAGGGTGGAGATGAAGACTATGGAGAGTATTCTTCTGGGATTTATGTCAATGTGGAACTTTTGAAAGATCAGCTTAAAAAAATCTTTAAAAAGAATCCAATCCCCGGACAGCCTACCAATAAAAAGGGAAAACCATTTAATCACTTTATTTATGACGAAGTTCAGGTTATGGTAGATGACATGGAACATGTTACAGAAGTGCAGGAAGTGCTGACAAGTCAGGGATATCAGGCAAACAGCCAGATGCAGTGGCTGGAGCAGAGCCAGAAACAGCAGGATATGACACAGGCGGTTCTGGGAGGTATCGGTGCAGTGTCCTTATTTGTAGCGGCAATTGGAATCGCCAATACCATGATGATGTCAATTTATGAGAGAACGAAGGAAATCGGAGTCATTAAAGTTTTGGGATGTCCTATGGGAAATATCCGCACCATGTTTTTGATGGAAGCAGGATTTATTGGACTGATGGGTGGTGTGATCGGAATTCTTTTGAGTTATACCATTTCTTATGCGATCAACCACATTGGAGGAGTCAGTGCATTGATGATGGGAATTCAGGGAGATATCTCAAGAATTCCGCTTTGGCTGTCTGCAATGGCGGTGCTGTTTGCTATTTTTGTAGGTATGATGGCAGGTTTATTCCCAGCGTTACGGGCAATGAAGTTGAGTCCATTGGCAGCGATCCGAAACGATTAGGAAAACATGGTGGATTGAAACGGAGTTGAAAGAAGAAAACGCCACAAAAGTTTTGAGTGGAGAATAAAAATGGAAGACAGAAAAGGGGAATAGATGTGATAGATAGAACAGCCTCAGTGGGCGTGTTTGACTCAGGAGTAGGAGGTCTTACTGTGGTGCGTGA
>CAJMNU010000083.1 GCA_905214855.1 uncultured bacterium
GATTGCAAACATATTTTTTCCAAGTGTTGTCTTATTCCAGATCACCCACATAACTATTGTCAAAATAACAGAATAAAGAACATATCTTGGAATCGCAACATCACCGATCTTAAATAACGTTCCTGTGATCAGAGAACGGTATCCCTCTGACAGACCACTTAATGTCTGTCCATTGTTTGTACCATTTTTCAAATACATCAAAATGATACCATAAACAATAAGCTGGGTAGACAGAGTAACGATAAACGGATGCAGTTTGAATTTTGCCACACTGAAACCATTTACCAGACCTACTGTTGCACCTACCAATAATACCATCAAAAATACAACAAGGATCGGCGGAGCACTGGTCATGTCTGGAAATACCTTAAATACTGTTGTCAAAAGAGATGCAGAGATACATGCAGTCAATCCAACAACACGTCCGGCAGAAATATCTGTACCAGTCAATACGATACAACCACCAATACCAAGAGCGATTGGTAATTTTGCTGCTGTTAAAGATAATACATTGATGATGGAAGGGAGCTTAAGAAAAGCCGGCTCCTTGATAGATATGTAGATAACAGCCAATGCAATGATAATATACATGGCATTGTTAAATAACAGATCACTTACTTTTTTCATTTTATCCGCAGATGAAAGCGCCTGAAATGCCTGTGCCTTCTCCGATTTTTTAATTTCAGCCACAGTGTTTACCTCCTAATCCTATGCGTATTTCGCAGCCAGAGTCATAATCTCTTCCTGCGTCGTCTTTTTGGCATCTACTTCGCCTGCCAGTCTTCCTCCTGACATGACCAAGATCCTGTCACATACTCCCAAAAGCTCTGGCATCTCAGAAGAAACCATAATGACTGTCTTTCCCTGCTTTGCCAAATCCAAGATCAACTGGTAGATCTCATATTTTGCTCCTACGTCAATTCCTCTGGTTGGCTCATCCAAAAGCAACACTTCCGGCTCTGTCAGCAGCCATCTGGCAAGAATTACCTTCTGCTGATTACCACCTGATAAGGAACGGATCTGTGTTCTTTGAGTTGGAGTCTTGGTGTGCATTGCCTGAATACCCCATTCCGTTGCCTCACTCAATTTCTTTTCACTCAAAAACGGACCTACTTTATATTTTGAAAGACTGGATATCGTGGTATTTGCCTGAATATCACGGATACCAAAAATACCTGTTGCACGACGTTCCTCTGTTAATAATGCAAATTTATTTGCCAGAGATTCTCTCGCATTTCTGTTATTCACTTTTTTACCATGCAGATATATTTCACCACTCTTTCGAGTTGCAATACCAAATATATTCTCCAAAAGTTCTGTACGTCCGGAACCATCCAGACCAGCCACACCCAAGACCTCTCCTTTTCTTGCCACAAAAGAGACATCTCTCAGCCCTGAATATGCTGCTGTCAGATTTTTTACTTCCAACAAAGTTTCGCCAACCACATTGTCTTTTGTAGGATAACGATTCGTCAGCTCTCGACCAACCATCAAACGAATAATCTCATTCATTGTGAGTTCTTTCGCCGGACGGGTAGCAATCCACTGTCCATCACGCATGATCGTTACTTCATCGGAAATTCTTAAAATCTCTTCCATCTTATGGGAAATATAAATAATGCCGCACCCACGATCACGGAGCATATTGATGATCCTAAATAAATGCTCCACCTCCTCTTCTGTCAGAGAGGAAGTCGGCTCATCGAATACGATAACTTTAGAATTAAATGAAACCGCCTTTGCAATTTCCACCATCTGCCTCTGAGATACTGGCATACGGCTCATAACTGTTCTTGGATCTACATGAACATCCAATTCATCAAATACTTTTTTTGTTGCCTCATACATTTTGGACTCACTTGTCAAAGGACACCATTTTGAAATTTTTGGAAAACGTCCCAGCCACATATTGTCCATTACATTTCTCTTCAACGCCTGATTCAACTCCTGATGAACCATGGCAACACCATTTTCCAGTGCCTCTTTGGAGGTCTTAAAGTTTACCTCCTGTCCATCCAGATAAATGTGTCCACTGTCTTTGTTGTAAACACCAAAAAGACACTTCATCAACGTGGATTTACCAGCTCCATTCTCTCCCATGAGGGCATGTACTGTTCCCGCTTTCACTGTCAAGGATACATTATCCAACGCTTTTACACCCGGAAATGCTTTGTTGATCCCTTCCATCCGCAGAAGAACATTTTTGTCTCCAGCAGAGGCTGCTGCCTGCTTTTCCATATCGACACCTCCTGCTTCCATTATACCTGTTTGAGCCATCTTAGCTATATGAACTATATAACCATAAACCCTGAAATGACTCCATCTCCATATCATATAAATCAGCGCAATACCTTACTATGCATTGCGCTGATCTAACTCATACCAAATCAGTGAGCCTTATCCCCACTATTATTCTTCTCCTGTATATGTTGCGTATGGAATATTGACACGCCATGTTCCTACTACGTTCTCAGCATCTACTTCTGCAAATGTGTCTGCATTGGTCATATAGTTCTCGCTGATCTGTGCGATCGTATTTGCCATACCTTCTGCATCCTGTTTGATCGTACCAGTCATTGTTCCCTTGCCGATCGCTTCTTTTGCAGCATCTGTAGCATCTACACCAAATACTGGGATTACAGTAGCACTTCCATCTTCCAGATTATATCCTGCGTTCTGCAATGCTGTCACTGCACCAATTGCCATCTCATCATTGTTAGCAATGATCAATTCGATCATATTGTTATTTGCCTTGCTGTACTGGGAAAGGATTGTCTGCATATAGTTATTTGCTGCTGCAGCAGACCATGCACCATCCTGATCTACCAGATACAGGTTTGTGTTGTTGCTGTCATAGAATGTCAGAGGGGATTTTCCTGCCTCTTCCAGAACTTTGTTTGCATCTTCTACACCAAACTGTGTACGTGCAATCGCCTCTGCGTTTCCTTCCTGACCTTTGAACATAACGTAGGAGATTGTGCCATCACCATTCAGATCAACTGTATCATAGTTCTCTACTAAATACTCACCGATCATCTCGCCCTGCATATGTCCTGCCATCTCATAATCTGTTCCTACAAATACGCACTTGTCGTAGCTGCTCACTGCCTCTTCACTTACAGAACGGTTAAAGAAAATAACCGGTATTCCCTTAGCACTTGCCTGCTCGATGATGTTCTTTGCAGCATCATCAGAACCGCTGTCTACCAGATTGACTACCAGCAGAGAAGTTCCTTTTGCAATGGCTGTTGTAACCTGCTCTGTCTGTGTTGTCTGGCTGTTGTTACTGTCATAATCCTGATATTTGATACCAGCTGCATCCAGAGCCGCATCTAAAGCACTACGCACACTGGAAATATACGTATCACCATATGTATAATAGAATACGGAAACTTCACCATCCAAAGCTACAGGGGCTTTCTGTTCTGCCTCTGTCTTGTCTTCTTTGTTCTCCGCTACAGCCGCAGTTGTGGCGGCAGTTGTAGCAGCAGTTGTCTTCTCAGCTTCTGTTGTGTTATCCTTATTTCCGCCTCCACATGCAGTTAAAGAGAACGCCATAGTAGTTGCTAATGCCAGTGCCATCATTTTTTTTGATAACTTCATTGTAATTGCCTCCTTTAATATTAGGGAATGATCATTTCGTCATCTTGTCTTAATGACTTATTTATTATACCTCTTTTTTGCATCAATTTCTATAATTTTTTTCTGTTTTTTTCTCATTTTTTTAGCATCTTATCCATCTTGTTTTTTTTAAGTTCGTAAAGTTATACAAAAAGTACTCAAAACCATCCCATCATATCACCAAATATTTTCCAGCTTGAATATCCCTGTAAAAAGCATTATGATTAATCTTTAAGAAATGGATTCTTATATCCATTTTCTCAAAAAATACATGCTATAAAGGAGAACCATCATTTGCCCCATTTTTCTTATCATATTCAAAAAAATCCTATTTCAAAAACAGACTCTGTCACGATCGATTCATTTCTTGGCAATGAAGCCTCTGTCTTTGTTCCAGGAGATATAGATGGATACCAAGTCACGGCTTTGGATTCCTATGCATTTTCTCCCATTCATCATTCAGGAACATGTCAAAACATCCGCCACATTACACTTCCCAATGGTTTGACCAGCATTGGACGTTATACTTTTTATGGCTGTCGTACACTGCAATCTCTCAAGATCCCTGATAGTCTTTCCTATATTGGTGCTGGTCCATTTGTAGGCTGCCATAATTTAACTGATCTTGAATACTGTATCTATCAGCAAGAAACACATTGTTGTTTAAAAGAAATCATACAGGAACTTCCACAGCGACTCTTTGTTACTTTGTCAGAGTTTTCACCAGATGAAATACTCACTCCCTTTGCGCGTCTGGTTTTTCCTGCATATTTTGAAGAAGCTGTTGAAAATACCCCTGCACGGATTACGGTTTCCAACATTCATGGCTGCGGAACATACTATCGCCAGTGTTTTACTTCTGGCTCTATTGACTTTTCAAAGTATGATAAGCAATTTCCTATGGCTGCTGCATGGGAAAATCGTTATCATGCGATAGAACTTTGCCTTCTGCGACTCCGTTTTCCATATCAATTATCAGAAGAAGCCCGCATACAATATGAAAACTTTCTAAAACAACACAGTCTTTTTGCTGGTGCTTTCTGTCTTGGTGTTCATACTACCTCATTCTTCCGGCAAATAGTATCAGAACATGCATCCAGTTCCATGTCTGAGGGTACTTTTATGAAAGACCTACCACAAATGGGAGGATTTGATGGTTCTGTTCTCTTGACAGACAGTTTTTCTGAGAGATCAGATGAACAGATTTTGGAAACGGCTGAAGCTACGGCTGTCTTTTCAGAGCGTACAACTTATCTCTCCCTTTATCTGTCCTCTGTTCAGCCTGACAAAGAAACTACAGATCTTCTTTTGGATCTGTCTTCTCAGTGTACATTACCTGAATGTACCAGTCTTTTAATGGAATATTGCAATCGCCATTTTGTTTCTAGTACAAAAATGAAACGATTTACTTTGTAAAAAACTGGATCACTTAACTTATTGTGAGGATTATATTTATGGATTTCATATATAAAGAAAAAAATACTACACAAACAGATTCCACGATAAACCGCACATCCTCTGTATCTTTTCAGGAAAAAACTGTTTTGGACGAAAAACTGTTTTCCATTGGTACTAGGATTTTGAATATGTCAAGAACAGATCTATATCTTGGAATGAAATTTTTGGATGTTGCTGTCAGCAGTTTTTCTTATGCATGTGATATGGACTGTGTTTCTTTGGGAACAGACGGCAGCCTTTTATATTTTCATCCCCAAATTCTTGGCGGACTGCTCCGCAAGAGCAGAATCAGAGTCAACCGTCTATATCTGCATCAGGTCTTTCACTGTATTTTCCATCATCTTTGGAAACAGGGAAAGCGTGAAAAAACATACTGGCATCTTGCGTGTGATATCGCAGCAGAGTCTGTTATAGACAGCCTTTCTGTCACCTGTATACGTCTGGCACAATCTGCACTCAGGCAGGAAACCTATCACACATTAAAACGATCTATCTCTATATTAACTGCTGAAAAAATTTATTTTTATCTGATTCATACGTATCCACAGGCAGGCGATCTGGATGATTTGATCCAAGAATTTCACTTAGATGACCACAGCAAATGGCCAACACCTCCATCTAATAATCAGCCGCTTCCCATTCCCAGACAGTGGCAAGATCAGAGTGACTCTTTGGAAACCAATCTGGATACGTTTGCCAGAGAACAAGCTGACCAGACTCATACACTGTCCGAGCTTTTACAGGTATCACACCAACGCCACTATGATTATAAGGATTTTCTTCTGAAATTTTCAGCATGGCATGAAGAAATGACAGTTGACGATGATTCTTTTGATTATATTTCTTATAGTTATGGTCTTCAAATGTATGGCAACATGCCGTTTATAGAACCTTTAGAATATAAAGAAGTACAAAAAATACAAGATTTTATCATTGTCATTGATACTTCTATGTCCTGTTCAGGAGATCTGGTACGATCTTTTCTCAAAGAAACCTATGGCATTTTGATGCAGCAGGAAAGTTTTTATAGAAAATTAAATCTCCATATTATTCAGTGTGATGATCAGGTCAGAGAGGATAAACATATTTGCAGTAAAGAAGAACTTGAAGAATACATGGATCACTTTACCTTGATCGGACAAGGTGGCACAGATTTTCGTCCTGCATTTACCTATGTGGAACAATTATTATCAAAAGGTGCATTCCATCACCTGAAAGGGCTTTTATATTTTACAGACGGACAGGGGACTTTTCCTAATAAAATGCCGCCTTATGATACAGCTTTTATTCTTATGCAAAAGGATTATCAGGAGGTAGAAGTACCCCCGTGGGCAATGAAAATTTATATACAGGAGGAAGGAGCAGAGTATGAATATTAAACGTGCAAAACAGGAAATCAAAGATACCATAGAAGCATATTTATTAAAGGATGAACGGGG
>CAJMNU010000084.1 GCA_905214855.1 uncultured bacterium
TTTATCTATTCATAAAGTGTATGTACCTTTATGCTGTAAGCAGCAAATACAAATAAAACAAAGCAATTGCACCCACTCCAACAGCTAGTATCTTTTTCAACAGCTTCATAAAGCTTACTTCTCCTCTTTATATTCAAATACGAGCTTGTAATCCTTCAAATCATACTCTTGTGCGAAAAAGCCTTTCAACATTACTTCCGCATTGCTCTTTGCATTGTCCAATAAACCATTGGCAATCGCATCTTTTTCTGCTTGTTT
Organism: uncultured bacterium; assembly: GCA_905214855.1. Lineage (GTDB taxonomy): Bacteria > Bacillota > Clostridia > Lachnospirales > Lachnospiraceae > CAJMNU01. The sequence continues at coordinate 259 of CAJMNU010000084.1, forward strand.
TCTTAACTTCTTCATCGCTTGATTATTTTCTTTCAAAGTAATCGGACGAAAAATACTTTCCTCATCATGATATACCTTAAAGGATTCTACATCAATCCCATGCTGCTCCATGTAACTGTAGATCTCTTCCATTTGTTCTGGCGACAGGTTATCATTGGCAAAAAAATCATTGACTTCTGTCACATCCAATGTGTTGTTTTTCTTTTTACCAAGCTCAACCAGCTTTTGCAGTTTTTCTAAAAAATTAATTTTTTCCACGAATAACGTTCCTTTCGCCTTTAGCACATAATACACCTACACAGAATACAATTATATACCATTAGTCTACTTTTTTCAACAGTTTTTTCCCTTATTCGAAATTTGCCATTGAATTTTTATTCTGCATTCTGATCGATCACGGTATCCTGTAATATACGGATTGCTCTCTGACAATCTTCAATCTTTACCTGTGTATATGTTCCTCCAAATTCTCCGTCTGTCACCCAGTCCACTGGAACTTCTGATTCTACGTTCAGCTCTTTGGCACGGAATTTATAGACGTATTCATTTTTTTCCTCTTTAAAAAACATGTAAGAAACAATATTATTAAATTCGATCGGATTTTTTGGCATTTTGATCAAAAGAACCTCAAATTCCCCATCATCCAGCTCCACTTTCTGATTGATCAGCCCTTTGAATCCTCCAACACTCTTCGCATTTGTCACCATGCCAAATATAAAATCGTCCTCAATCTCTCCGCCTTCCCAGCTCACTTTCATATGATACGATTTCAGCTGTGCCAATCTTTTCACTGCTTCCAGCATATATGCCTGATGCCCCAGTTTATTTTTTGCTTCCTGCGATGTCATGTAAGATACATCTGTAAAAACTCCAAATGCAGCAATATAAACAAAATGGTGTTCCCCCAAAAGCCCCACATCAACAGCATATGGTCTCCCCTTTATAATGGTCTGTGCTGCTTTTTCCATGCTCCTTGAAATTTTGAGTCCTACCGCAAAATCATTGGTAGAACCTGCTGGGATATATCCTAAAACAGGTCGTTTTTTTAGAGACATCATTCCATTGACCACTTCATTCAATGTACCATCGCCTCCACTGCAAACAATCAACCTGACCCTTGCTCCCCATTTTTCCGCAATTTCCCGTGCATCTCCCTGTCTCTGTGTAATATACACTTCAGGGCGATAGCCTGCTTTTGTAAACACATCCAATATTCCCAAAAGTTTTGGGCGGATCTGCTCTTTTCCAGAACGTGGATTGATAATAAAAAGCATTTTTTTCACATCAGCCATCTCCTCTCCAGATTCTGATACCTGTCCTTCTTTCATTAGATCGCTATAAGACCAATGTTACACCCATTTTCGATATGCTCCAAATGCACTGGGAAGACTATATTCCGTCTCCAGACATTGTTTGTTTATAGAAAGAAATTGTTTTGGCAGTTCGCCTTTTATTTTTACCAGATACCCCATCATCCTCCATTCTACATGAGAAAAAATATGTTTCGCATCTGGCAGCTTTTCAACACTCTCAACTTCCTCTGGATTCAGACCAAGAATAGAAACAATCTCTTCTTTCTTCCATTTTCCCTCAAAATTTGGAAGTTCATACAATCCTGCAAGAAGACCTGTCGCAGGTCTTTTTCTAAGAGAGACAGAATCCGCATTCTCAATCACTAAAACAGTACGTTCTTCCTGTTTTCTTGCTTTTTTAGGCTTTTTAACAGGTATTTCCTGCTCCACATGTTCTCTGTGAGCCAGACACAAGGAAGCAAATGGACATTCCTCACACCTTGGTTTTCCATTTGGAAGACATACCATAGCACCAATCTCCATCAATGCCTGATTATAATCTCCTGAATGATCCTTTGGCATTGTCTTTTCCAAAAGTGCTTCCATAGAACGTTTTACAGAGGATTTTAAGATATCTTCACGATTTAAAAGGACTCTGGAAATCACCCTCAATACATTACCGTCTACTGCTGGTTTTACTCTCCCATATGCAATAGAAGCGATTGCTCCCGCAGTATAACTTCCAATTCCAGGAAGAGTCAGAAGTTCTTCATAACGATCCGGCAATTTTCCTCCATACTCTTCACAAATTATAGCTGCCGCTTTCTTCAGATTCCTTGCACGATTATAATACCCCAATCCTTCCCACAATTTCATAAGCCTGTCATCTTCAATCTCTGCAAGCTCTTTGGGAGTTGGGCAAGCCTTCAGAAAACGTTCATAATACGGTTTCACTGCCTCTACTCTGGTCTGCTGAAGCATGATCTCGGAAATCCACACTCGATATGCCTCTGGATTTTCTCTCCACGGAAGAATTCTGGCATGTTTAGAAAACCATGCCAGAACTGGTTCGTTGGCAGCCTGAAGCCGTTCTTCTGTAAAAGGTTTCTCTTCCAGAATTTGAAGATCTTTGTACCACTCTTTCGCCAACATTTCCATATTTAAATCTCTCTTGTTGCTTCTTTCAGCCATTCTTTCTCTTCTTGTGTCAGGAATGGGGAAATCTTAGCATACACATCCTTATGGTAAGCATTCAATAATTCCTTGTCATGTGGCTCAAGAACAGTTTCATCAATTGCATCCAGATCAATCGGAACAAATGTCAAATGTTCAAATGCCATAAATTGACCGTATTGGTTCTTTTCTGCTTTTACACATACCAAAAGATTTTCTGTACGGATTCCATGACTGCCCTCAAAATATAATCCAGGCTCATCTGATGTGATCATTCCTTCCTCAAATACACATACGTCCATTCTATCAGGTGTCACTCTCCAACGGAACTGGTTTGGACGCTCATGTACATTAAGCAGATAACCAACACCATGTCCTGTACCATGATTAAAATCCAATCCTCTCTTCCAGAACAACTCTCTTGCTGTATAGTCCAGATTCAACCCACTGCATCCATACAAAAATTTCACATCTGCCAGACGAAGCATGCTTGCTGCTACCAGAGTGAAATGCTCCTTCTGCACCGCATCTACTGGTCCTAATGCAATTGTTCTTGTAATATCCGTTGTTCCTTCATAGTACTGACCACCAGAGTCTACCAGATAGAGTCCTTCTGGTTTTAATACACGATTGCTCTCTTTTGTTGCAGAATAATGACACATTGCGGCATTATCAGCATATGCAGAAATTGTAGTAAAACTCAATCCAAGGTTTCCTTCCTGCTCTCTTCTAAGACTCTCTAATTTATCAGAAACACTGATCTCGTCCATATCCATCTTTCCAATGTTTTTCTTGAGCCAATACATAAACTTTGTCACTGCGACTCCATCTTTGATATGGGCTTTTCTCTGATTCTCCACTTCCACTGGATTCTTGATCGCTTTTGCCAGAGCAGTTGGATTCATCTTGTTGATCTTTACATTAGACGCATCCAGATTTTTGTCAATTGCGTAATTGATCTTTCCTCTCTCCAAAAGGACTTTCTCATCTTTCATCTGACTGACGAATTCATATACACTGTCATAAGGACGGATTTCAATGCCAAGTCCCTCTAAATATCCTCTTACCTCATCATTTAATGTCTCTTTCTGGATGAAAAGATACAATTGATCCATAGTAACTACTGCATAGGAAAGAACGATCGGATTGCATGGCACATCATTTCCACGGATATTCAAAAGCCATGCAATATCGCAAAGGCTCGTAAGAATGTGGACATCTGCACCTTCCTCTGCCATCTTTTCACGAAGCTGTGCGATCTTATTAGAGGCAGAACATCCTGTATATTTCTCATCTAAGATCCATACTGGTTCTTTAGAAAGTTCAGGACGATCTTTCCATATCTCGCCTACCAGATCATTCTGATATTTTACAGATACGCCTTTTTGGGCAAGCTCGCTTTCCATTTTTTCTCCAGCAAGTGCATTGACTACTCTGCCATCAAATCCCAAGATCTGACCTTCTTTCATGTTCTGTGCCAGAAATTCATTGATGGTAGGAACTCCCTCTCCTCCCATACGATATAATGTAAATGGAGTTCCATCCAGCTGCTTTGCAGCCTGTACAAAATAACGTCCATCTGTCCAAAGACCTGCCTGATCTTCTGTTACCACTGCTATTCCAGCGGATCCTGTAAAACCTGTTAAATATTTTCTGCATGTAAAATGCTCGCCCACATACTCTGATTCGTGAAAATCTGATGTAGGTACATAGTATGCGTGGATTCCATGCCCCCTCATCTGTTTTCTCAATTCTTCCAGTCTCAAAGCTATCTCATTCATCTTCGATACCTCCAGTTTCTCCCATCTCTACATAGTCAGACTTTTTACCTTATAAGAAAAAAGAATCCTGCAGCGCAGGATTCTCCATGCAGTTGTTTATTTGGTATAATTATCAAAATATCCCTGAATCAAAATGATCGGTGTTCCCTTGTCTCCGCTTCCGCTGGTCAAGTCTGCTAAAGAACCAATCAAATCTGTCAGTCTTCTTGGTGTTGTTCCCTGAGAAACCATATTTCCTGTCAGATTTTCTGCTTTTTCATCTTTTTCACGGATATACTTAGAAATTGCATCCTTTAACTCCTTACCGGAAAGATTTGCAAAATCATTATCTGCCAGATATTTCAATTTTACTTCGTTTGGAGTTCCCTCTAATCCTGCTGTATAAGCTGGAGAAACAACCGGATCAGCAAGTTCCCAGATCTTTCCTACTGGATCTTTAAATGCTCCATCTCCATATACCATGACTTCTATATGTTTGCCTGTTTTCTCCAGAAGAGAACTCTGGATCTTTTCTACTACTTCCTCACAATGGATAGGGAAGAGTTTTACAGTTGTCTCTGTCGCCTTGTTAGAACCCAGAAGACCATATTTGTCATTATAACCGCTTCCGTCAACACTGGAAGTTAAGATATCATCCAAAGTATAAACCTTCTCTCCTCCAGCTGCTTTCAGGATTCTTTTGGTTCTTGCTCTGGTATGAATATCACAGGACAATACACTCTTAGTATAATCTAAAATCGCCTTTGGATTGTTTGCAAAAATAATCTCTACTTCACAGCCACATTCCTGAATCAGATTTTTGTAATACTCTACATAGTCTACACCAGTAAATGTATGTTTCTGATATCCAAACAATTCTCTGTAACGTTCTTCTGTCAAAACATCACTCCACGGATTCACTCCTGCATCATCCAATGCATCCATAGAAACCAGATGGTTTCCGACCTCATCGGACGGATAGCTTAACATCAGAACAATCTTCTTGCATCCTGTCGCAATTCCTTTCAGACAGATCGCAAAACGGTTACGGCTCAGAATCGGGAACAACACTCCAACCGTATCATCACCGAATTTGCCTTTAACATCTTTCGCAATCTGATCTACGGTTGCGTAATTTCCCTGCGCTCTGGCTACGACTGCCTCTGTCACTGCTACAACATCTCTGTCTCTCAATGCGAACTTTTCGCTCTCTGCCGCTGCCAAAACGGAATCGACAACGATCGACACCAAATCATCTCCCTGGCGAATGATCGGAGCGCGAACCCCGCGGGAAACAGTTCCTACTAATCTTTCCATCTTTTTACCAACCTTTCATACGGTCTATGATCGTATTATTTTCTATCAAATCTCATCTTATCATATTTTTCTAAAAAAATCTATTCTTTGCAAAGAATAATATCATCACGTTCTGGTCCATTGGATACCATAGTTACCGGCACCCCAAGCTCCTGCTCAATCCGCTCAATATATCTGCGGCAATTCTCAGGTAGCTCACTGTAAGTGCGTATTCCTCTGATATCACATTCCCAACCGGGAAGCGTCTCATACACTGGTTTTGCTTTTTCAAGCTGTACAGTGGTCGGGAAATCCTTTGTGATTTTGCCGTCTATTTCATATCCAACACAGATTTTCAGTTCTTTTAGATATCCCAATGCATCAACGACTGTCAAAACCACTTCTGTTGCGCCCTGAATCCTGCATCCATAACGGGTTGCCACTGCATCAAACCAGCCCATACGTCTTGGTCTTCCTGTAGTCGCACCATACTCTCCCTTATCGCCCCCGTGTCTTCGCATCTGCTCTGCTTCTTCCCCAAAGATCTCGCTCACAAATGCTCCGGCTCCGACAGAACTGGAATAAGCCTTGACTACCGCAATGATATCCTTAATTTCATAAGGAGGAATTCCTGCACCGATTGCTCCATACGCAGCTAATGTGGAAGAAGATGTCACCATTGGATAAATACCATGATCTGGATCTTTCAAAGAA
>CAJMNU010000085.1 GCA_905214855.1 uncultured bacterium
AAGAATACAGGAAATAGAGATATACTACCGATTTATTGGAAAAGTAGACTGATAATGAGGGGTCATATCTTTAACTAAGGGAAACTGGAGATGGATATCCAGATATAACAATGTTACCAGTATTATCCAATTATTTTGGGATAAGCGTTGATGAATTACTTGGAGTAAGCGAAATCGAGAAACAGAATCAATATAATAAAATCAATAAAAAATGGAATGAAAATAATAAAAAGGGATTGCATAAGGAAAATGTGATATTAATGCGCCAATCATTGAAAAGTTTTCCAAATAATGCATTTTTGTTTGTTCAATTGTCTACATCACTGGAAAAAATGGATGGGACAAAAGAGGAGAGATTTAGGTATTTAAAAGAGTCTATCGCTGTTCAGGAACAAATTATCCGATATGGAGAAGAGTCTGAGGTACGCAGTGCAGTACTTTATAATATATGTTTTGCATACTGGAAAATTGGTGAGCATGATAAAGCTGTGGAACAGGCAAAGAAACTTCCAAATCTTTACAAAACGCGTGAAAATGCTCTTGTGTATTTTTTACAGGGTGATGAAAAACGCAAAGTTTCAAAAGAAGCTCTTAACGCAATTGCATGGGCGCTCGTCCAACATATGACTGCATTATATGAGACAGAACATAATCCTGACTATTTAACAAGAGCAGAAAGGATCCTTGATATACTGTTTGCAGGAAAAACAGAAAATAATTTAATAAAATCAATTCGTGAAAGAATTTCACAGGAATAACAAATCCATATTGCGTTTATAACATTTTCTCCACGAAAAAGAGATAAAGCTGTCGGAATTTGCGGTCTGTTTTCGTTGCGTTTCAGAAAGAGATTACGGTATAATATTTGCATAAATGCAGATTGAGCCGATTCATTGGCTTTCTGCCATAAATAATATGACAGATCTGCTTGCAGAAAAAGTAATTTCAAAATCCTGAAAAGTCGAAGAAAAACGAGGAGGAGCGAAGATGGCACGGCTGAATATTGCAATTGCCGATGATAATGAGCAGACGCTGGGGATGCTTGAGAAAATACTGAGAGAAGAAGACGATTTTTGTGTGGTTGGAAAAGCGAATAATGGGGAAGATGCATATTCGATGATCGTGAACACAAAACCGGATGTTGTACTGCTGGATGTCATTATGCCGAGGCTGGATGGGATTTCTGTCATGGAAAAAGTGAGAAATTGTGAAGGAATGAAGCATTTTCCTGCGTTTATTATGGTGACAGCAGCTGGAAGTGAACATATGACACAGGATGCGTTTCAGATGGGAGCAAACTACTACATAATGAAACCATTTCAAAAAGAAGTTGTCCTAGAAAAAATCAGACGGCTGACTTCATCAGAACCTCAGGAAAAGGCTCTTGGAAGGACATGCAGGACAGCACTGCCAGTATCGACACAGAGTGTGAGTAAAAAGTATGCCAGCAAAGAGGAGTACATCCAACAGAATCTGGAAAATGATATCACACAGATGCTTCATGAGATTGGAGTACCTGCTCATATTAAGGGCTATCAGTATCTTCGTGATGCGATCCGTATTTCAGTATCAGATCAGGAGATGCTGACATCTGTTACAAAGATTTTGTATCCGTCTATTGCCAAAAAACATCAGACAACACCCAGCAGAGTGGAGAGGGCGATCCGACATGCTATAGAGGTAGCATGGAGTCGTGGAAAGATGGAAACTCTTAATGATCTGTTTGGTTATACAGTCAACAGCGGAAAAGGAAAACCGACAAATTCCGAGTTTATTGCATTGATTGCCGATAAGATACGATTAGACTATAAGAGACTATGATTTTTTAAAGAATACACTTCCTAAATCGTGAGAAGTATTGTATAATACCGTATAGGTGAGGCGTTTGAGCTAGCAAAACATATCATGAGTGGGAGGTAATAACATGAAGAAGGTGCTATTCGTTGCATCAGAGGCGGTGCCATTTATTAAAACAGGAGGACTGGCAGATGTTGTGGGGTCTCTGCCAAAGTGTTTTGATAAAGAATATTTTGACGTCCGTGTAATGATACCAAAGTATATGTGTATCAAAGAACAGTTCAGAAATGAGATGAGATATGTCAATCATTTCTATATGGATTATCTGGGAAAAAGCTGCTATGTGGGCATTATGGAATATATCTATGATGGTATCACCTTTTATTTTATTGATAATGAGGGATATTTTAGCGGTCCTAAGCCATATGGGGATTGGTATTATGATCTGGAGAAATTCTGTTTCTTCTCCAAAGCTGCCCTTTCTGCTCTTCCGGTCATCGGCTTCCAGCCAGATGTAGTACATTGTCATGACTGGCAGACAGGTTTGATCCCTGTACATCTGAAGGATAAGTTCCATGAGGGCGAATTCTTCCGCAATATGAAGTCTGTATTTACCATCCATAACCTGAAGTTCCAAGGTGTCTGGGATGTTAAGACGATTCAGAGATTTTCTGGTCTTCCAAACTATTATTTTACTCCGGATAAACTGGAGGCATATAAAGATGGAAATATCTTAAAGGGTGGTGTTGTGTATGCAGATGCAGTGACCACAGTAAGTAACACATATGCAGAGGAGATCAAGACACCTTTCTATGGTGAGGGACTGGATGGTCTGATGAGAGCAAGGGCAAACAGCCTTCGAGGTATTGTCAATGGTATTGACTATGCTGATTTCAATCCGGAGACAGATCCACATATTGCACAGACATACAATGCAAAGAATTTCCGTAAAGAGAAAGTGAAAAATAAACGTGCGCTTCAAGCGGAATTGGGACTTGCTCAGGATGACAGGAAGTTCATGGTTGGTATTGTATCCAGATTGACTGACCAGAAAGGATTGGATCTGATCCAATGCGTGATGGACGAGATCTGTACCGATGATCTTCAGTTGGTTGTATTGGGAACTGGAGATGAGAAGTATGAGAATATGTTCCGTCACTATGACTGGAAATATCATGACAGAGTATCTGCTCAGATTTATTATTCCGAGCCAATGTCTCATAAGATCTATGCAGCTTGTGATGCATTTTTGATGCCATCTTTGTTTGAACCGTGTGGTCTGAGCCAGTTGATGGCACTGCGTTATGGTACTGTGCCGATCGTCAGAGAAACAGGCGGTTTGAAAGATACCGTATGGCCATATAATGAATATGAGGGAACAGGTACTGGATTCTCCTTTGCAAATTATAATGCACATGAGATGTTAGATACGATCCGTTATGCAAAATATGTGTACTATAACAAGAAGAGAGAATGGAACAAGATCATTGACAGAGCTATGGCAGCAGATTTCTCATGGAATGCTTCCGCAATGAAATATCAAGAGCTGTATGATTGGCTGATTGGTTATTAATAAAAAATGAATGATAAAGAGGGGCTTAGTTAAGAGGAAACATGCGGTATCGTTTCTGAGTAAGTTCCCTCTTTTTGTAACGTAGGAGAAAAAAGAAAATGACGATATGGCAACAGATTTTTGGAAATGAAATTTTGGTAAGTGCAGTGATTGGATGGTTGGTAGCTCAGGTTCTCAAAACAATACTGGATATTGCATTAAACCATAGCTTTAATCCGGAGCGTTTGGTAGGTTCAGGTGGTATGCCAAGTTCTCACTCATCAACAGTATGTGCTCTGACAGTATCATCTGCTCAGGTATATGGTTTGGGATCTTTTGAATTTGCAGTAAGTTTTGTTCTGGCTATGATTGTTATGTATGATGCCATGGGTGTAAGACGTGAGACAGGAAAACAGGCAAAATTGCTCAACAGTATCCTTTCACAAAATCCAATGAAATTGAGTAATATAGAATTTCAGGAAAAGTTAAAAGAGTATGTAGGGCATACACCATTGCAAGTAGCTGCCGGAGCGATCTTAGGTATCGTATTGGCATTTGTAGTTCATGCATTTTATGTAGGATAAGGAAGAGTATGATGATGACAAAAAATGAGAAGATCATTCTGGCAAGCGCGTCGCCAAGACGCAGAGAATTACTGGAACAGATAGGGATTCACCCTGAGATCATTCCAAGTACGGTAGAAGAACATATAGAATCCTCTGTCCCTGAGGAGGTAGTAAAAGAGCTGTCTTTCCAGAAGGCAGAAGATGTATATAAAAAAATAAAAGAAGAAACACAGTCACCTTTTTGGGTGATCGGAGCAGATACTGTAGTAGCACATGATGGTAAGATCTTGGGAAAGCCAAAGACACATGAGGAGGCTGCTGAGATGATCCAGTCACTACAGGGAAAGACACATCAGGTATATACTGGTGTGACTTTGATCGGGCATGACAGAAACAGGGAACACAGAAAAGCTGTTTTTGCAGAATGTACAGATGTGACAGTCTATCCGATGAGTCAGGAAGAAGTTATGAGTTATGCCATGTCAGAAGAACCAATGGATAAGGCAGGTGCGTATGGGATCCAAGGGTGTTTTGCAGCCTATATAGAGAAAATATGTGGGGATTATAACAATGTAGTAGGTCTTCCAGTGGGAAGAGTGGTACAGGAATTAAAAAAGATGAGATAGAGTATTTTGGAAAGGAAGACGGGATGAGAAAGATGGGGAAGAGACTGCTTGCAGTGTTGTCTGTTTTGGTTGTTTTGATGACAGGGTGTTCTAAAGAAACAATTACCAAAGAAGAGACAGTAAGATCAGATGTTCAGGCAGAGGCAATGATCGTTCTCACAAATGAAAGAAATCGGTATGAAAAGGTGTATACAGATCTGGTCTGTTCCGGTCGGAACCAGTGGGATGAATTTTGAAGAGTATCTTGCACAACAGGTGGAAGATTTTATGTATGAACTGGATCATATCGTAAATCTGGCAGAAGAATATGGGATTATTCTGGACAAGGAAGAAGAACGTCTTGTGTCTCAGGCATCAGCAGAGTATTACGATTCCCTGACTGCATCAGACCGATCTTATATGGGGATTGAGAAAGAGGATGTCAGTCGTCTTTACAGCAGATACTGTTTGGCAAATAAAGCAGTGGACGAGCTGACCCGCAATATTGATTTGGAAGTAAGTGACAGTGAGGCGAGAGTCTGTGAGGTGCTTCAAATTTATGTGACAGATCGGAGTAAGGCAGAAGAAGCATACAAACAGGTAACGGAACAGGAAGCTGATTTTGAATCCGTAGCAAGAAAATATTCGGAAAATACGCAGATCCGCAGACAGATGGCACGAGGAGAGCAGGATGAAGCATTGGAGGAGGTAATATTTGCCTTAGAAGATGGTCAGATCAGTTCTATAGTGGAAGATCAGGGGGGCTATTCTATTTTTTATTCCATTGAAGATTATGATGAAGAGGCGACATTGCTTAGAAAAAGTGAAATTTCTCAGGCAAGAAAAAATACAGCATTCTTGATGATCTATGAAAAATATATGCAGGAATATGGCAAAAAGGAAAAGAGTCCTTTAAATTTGGAGAACATCCATTTTTCTCCAGAGGATGGAGCAGAGACGGATCAGTTTTTTGAAATATATGACAAATATTTGAAACAAAAAGTTTGAATGTGAAAAACGTGGCAAAGAACGTAAAGGGCAAGGAAAAGATAAAAAGATGAAAAAAGAGGAAAGGTTATCAGATAACAGAGGAAAACGACATGGAAGAAGTCGTGCCAGAGGGCGCAGACAGAGAAAACAACAGATTTGGAAAGCAATTTTACTGATTGCTGTGGTCGGAGTGATGAGTGGTATAGTGTTGTTTACCGGAAGACATCTGATTTCTCCTAAAATAGTGGTAAAAAGGGAAGAGGCACGTATCATTGAAAGTCAGACATTACCTGAGGATGGTGACTATGCTGATAATGTAGGCAATACAGGAAATAATGGAGCGCATGAATGAGAAAACTTTCAGAAGGTTCTTGGATTGATCAAAAATATTGATATCTGTCTATAGAGAAGGGATTTAGAAAGGAGAGCAGGAGTATGAAACGTGCATGGTGGAAAGAAAGTGTAGTTTATCAGGTATATCCAAGAAGTTTTAAGGATAGCAATGGAGATGGAATTGGGGATCTGAATGGAATTACAGAGAGTTTGGATTATCTAAAGGAATTGGGAATTGATGTAATCTGGCTGTCACCTGTCTACCAGTCACCAAATGATGACAATGGATATGATATCAGTGATTATCAGGCGATCATGAAAGACTTTGGAACGATGGAAGATTTTGATCGGATGTTAGAAGAAGCACATAAAAGGGGAATCAGAATCCTGATGGATCTGGTAGTCAATCACACATCTGATGAACATTCATGGTTTATGGAGAGCAGAAAATCCAAAGAAAATCCGTTTCGTGATTATTATATCTGGCGTTCTGGAAAGGATGGAAAAGAGCCAAACAACTGGGGAGCATGTTTTGGTGGTTCAGCATGGCAGTATGATGAAAAAACGGATATGT
>CAJMNU010000086.1 GCA_905214855.1 uncultured bacterium
CCCGCCTATCCACATCTTTTTATGCCTTCTCTCGTTTTTCATCATTTCCTCCATCCATACTTTCTGTTTCTAAGCCATTTCACCCCATTTCATCCTGTAAACTCCAACTCGTTTCGCCAGATATATCTATGGATTTTCTGAGCAAACCTGCTGCAAAGATATCTTTCCCCCCAGTTGTTGGATATCACGGCATATAGATTCATATCCCCTCGCAATATATTCATAACCGGAAATTCTGCTTTCTCCTTCTGCCATCAAAGCAGCGATCACAAGTGCAGCACCTCCACGAAGGTCAGGCACTATGACATCTGCTCCGTAAAGCATCTTTTTCCCTTTTATAAAAATACTGCTCTTTTGTATTGCAATATCGGCTCCCATTTTTTTTAATTCATATACCGTTTTAAATCTTCCCTCAAATACCGTTTCTTCAATCTCACATTCCCCACTTGCCGTGCTGCATGCAGCCATTAGAATTGGCTGCATATCTGTTGGGAAACCAGGAAAAGGTTCTGTACGGATATAGATACCCAAGTCTGCTCTATGTGTCATAGTCAAACGGATCTCTGACTTTTGGCAACGGATTTTTGCACCCATCTGTTCCCATACCCCAAGAGTACTTTTAAGATCAAAAGGATCGACCCCTTTCACCAAAACATCACCTCTTGTTCCAAGTGCCGCTGCAAGATATGTTCCTGCTACAATCCTGTCTCCTCTGACCTTCCAATTTCCTCCTTGAAGGTGTTTTGTGCCATGTATTACGATAACACCGCTTCCCTCCCCATAAATTTGTGCCCCCATAGTTCTCAAAAACTGACACAATTCTACGATCTCTGGTTCTCTGGCACATCCCTTCAAACAGGTAATCCCTTCTGCACATACCGCTGTCAGCACGGCATGTTCTGTAGCACCTACACTGGGATATGGAAATACAATATTTTCTCCCCTCAACTTCCTTGCATTTGCCTCAATACGTCCATTCTCCTCAACAATCTCTGCCCCAAGTGCTTTTAATGCAAGAAAATGCAGATCAACAGGACGTTTTCCTATGGAACATCCCCCAGGATAATAAGCAGTAGCCTGCCCTGTCCGCACTAAAAGAGGTCCTAAAAGTATAATAGAAGAACGCATTTTTTTCATCTCTTCCTGACAGATCTCAAATCCTAACAAGTCTGAGGCATCAATGATCAGCTTATTTTTTTCCTCCCATTCTGTCCGACATCCCAAAGAATGCAATATCCCCATCATACAGTATACATCCTGTATTTTGGGGACATTCTCGATCACACTCTTTCCTCTGTACAGCAGTGCTGCAGCCATAAGGGGCAACGCTGCGTTTTTAGATCCTTGAACTGCGGTTTCTCCGCAAAGAGTTCCAGCTCCCGTCACCTGTATCGCAGACACATCTTCGCCTCCTGCATAGAATAAAATATTCTTTTCTTTTATTCTATGCAGCTTCTGCCAAAAAGTTACCGTTCCAGACGGATTTGATTTGAAACTCCCAAAACCAGCCCCATCTCAGCCATCAAAAACGACACAGAAGTTCCTCCATAACTGATAAACGGCAATGTAATTCCTGTATTAGGGATCGCATTGGTCACAACCGCAACATTCAAAATTACCTGAATCGCAATATGTGCCATAACACCCACAACTAAAAGCGCTCCTACTAAATCTGGTGCATTACTGGCAATCACCATAAAACGGTAGATCATAAACATAAAAATAAAGATAACAGCTACAGCTCCCACAAAGCCCAGTTCCTCACAGATAATGGAAAAAATCATATCGTTCTGTGCCTCAGGTAAAAAACCCAATTTCTGTATACTCTGTCCAAGCCCTTTTCCAAAAAGACCACCCGACCCGATTGCATACAATCCCTGCAATGTCTGAAAGCCTCCCGTCAATTTATGGGCACTTGGATCCAGCCATACATAAATACGCTGCATCTGATATCCTTTGATAAAAGGCATCAATTCCAATAATTTTACCAGCTGGGGAGCAAATGCCAACCCCAAAGCCCCCACGATTACACTCCCATAAAATGGCCAGCGGATCTTGGTGGAAATAAATGCCATGACAAAGCCAATCCCAAATACAATAATACCAGAACTCAGATTATTTTCCATAACCATAAGGGCGATCGGCGCTGTGATAAGAGCTACACGCAATAGACCTTTTGTATAGTTTATCTGTTTCCCCATCTTCGTGATCGCCAATGCTAACATCATGATCAAGGCGATTTTTACCAGCTCTGTTGGTTGAAAAGAAAACGGTCCAATTTTCAGCCATCGTTTTTTACCGTTCACTTCCTTTCCAAGGGGTGTGAACATCGTCAAAAACATCAATACATAAGACATAACATATGCTAGCTTGGTAAATTTCATCCAAAAATGATAATCCACTTTTGAAATAAAAATCATGGCTGCAAAACCAAGCAGAGCAGCCTGTGCCTGCTTTACCATATAATATGTCGGTGGATCACCATCCATCTGTGCCTCATATGCACTGGAACTATAGATCATGATCAAGCCAAACACAGTCAAAAATACAATTGTGAACAGCAGGCTATAATCATAGAACCTGCGGACTTTCTTCTTACCGGATGGCGCTGTTCTGTTTGCCATACTGTCCTAATCTCCTCCCTACAGGTTTCTCACACATTCTTTAAAGATACGACCACGCTCTTCATAATTGGCAAACATCCCCCAGCTTGCACATGCTGGAGAAAGCAGGACACAATCCCCCATGTTCGCATAAGAAGCACAGACCTGTACTGCCTCTTTCATATCCTCAGCGTACATAATATCTGTAAATCCATGTTTCTGTGCGCACTCAGCGATCTTGTCACGAGTCTGACCGATCAAAACCAAATATTTTACTTTTCCATGGAAAGATTCGATCCACTCATCATATTGTGCATGTTTGTCATATCCGCCTGCGATCAGCAGTGTAGGTGCAGGCATCGCCTCAATGGCACGGATCGCCGCATCTGGATTCGTTCCCTTGGAATCATTGTAATATCTTACTCCAGTTCTCTCCAAGACAAATTCAATCCTATGCTCTACAGCCTTAAATTCCTTCACTGTCTTCTGGATCTTCTCCATAGGAACTCCCATCTCAACAGCAATAGCAATCGCTGCCATCACATTCTCATAATTATGACTTCCGATCAATTGAAGATCATGGATGTTCACCACATGAGTCTCTCTCTGATTTTTCCTCAGGATGATCTCATCTCCATCCATATACACACCTTCATCCAGCTTTTCTTTACGGCTAAAGAAAACAACCTTTGCTTTTGGTTTCTTCTCTGGATCTTTTCCAAACTCACGTAAAAGAGAATCATCATAATTTAAAACACAGGAATCTTCTTCTGTCTGGTTTTTGGAAATACTCTCCTTCACTTCTGTATAACATTCAAACGTACCATGACGATCCAAATGATCTGGAGTGATATTTAGAACAGCTGATACATTCGGTCTAAAATCAGAAATTGTCTCCAGCTGGAAACTGGAAATCTCTGCTACTGTCACAGTCTTATCTGTCGTATCCATTGCAATCTCTGTGTATGGATTTCCAATATTACCTACCACATAGACATCTTCAAACTGACTCTTCATGATTTCTCCAACCAGAGCAGTTGTCGTTGTTTTTCCATTCGTTCCTGTGATCGCTGCCAGCTTTCCCTTTGCACACTGATATGCCAGCTGGATCTCACTCCAGATTGGAATACCGGCATTGTCAACCACTTCCACAAATGGTGCTGTCAGAGGGATTCCCGGACTGATAATGCAAAGTTCCACCCCCATAAGATCTGTTTTCTTTAATTCTCCCAATACAACAGTTACATGGGATGCATCTTCAAATTTTTCTTTGATCACATCCTCAGAGAGCATAGCATTTCCATCGTATAAAACTACGTCTCCTCCTTTTCTTAAGAGCAGCTTTGCAGCAGCAATCCCGCTCAGCCCTGTTCCTGCCACCAAAACTTTCTGGCTCATATCTAAACCTCCTATAATCCTAAGTATGCTATCAGACAAAGTATAGCGGTTGCAATAGAAAATACTGCAACAACCCTTGTTTCAGACCAACCACACAATTCAAAATGATGATGGATCGGTGCCATTTTAAAGAATCTTTTTCCCTTGGTACACTTAAAATATGTTACCTGGATCATAACAGATAAAACCTCTGCCAGATAGATCAGACCTACAATAGCTATAAAAACAGGCATCTGCATCATAAACGCCGCAGATGCAACGAATCCGCCCAACGCCAAAGAACCGGTATCTCCCATAAACACTTTCGCCGGATACACATTAAATAAAAGAAATCCCAATAAACTTCCAACAACTGCTCCTGTGATCGGGCTGATTCCTGTATTTTCTCCTACCGCAACTACTGTAAAAAATGTAGCAACCAAAATGGTAACACTGGTACAAAGTCCGTCCAGCCCATCTGTAAAGTTCACGCCATTATCCGTTCCCAATACAATAAAAAACAATGCTGGAATAAAAAGGAACTTCAGATCCAAAAACCATCCATTCTCAAATCCACCAGTAAATGGAATCAACATTCTGGTATCTACATCCTTTGATGTCATCAGATATGCTGCAAAAATACCAGTAACTATAAACTGTCCCAACAGTTTCTGCTTTGGATTCAATCCCTCTGAACGCTTCATCACGATTTTAATATAGTCATCCAAAAATCCAATAATTCCAAATCCTACTGTCACAAAAAGGACTGGAATGATCTTTGGGTAATCCTTCACATAAAAAAGAGACGTAATAATAATACTGGTGAGAATAACCAAACCGCCCATTGTTGGTGTTCCCTGTTTTTTCAGATGAGCTTGCGGACCATCTTCTCTCACCTGCTGCCCAAACTTGAGTTTATGCAGAAAAGGAATCACAACTGGACACAATGCCGCACTGATCGCAAATGCGATAATTACTGCTAAAATCGTTTCATTAATCATAAGTCACCTCAAACTCTTATGTAATTTTCTTATGTGTTTTAGTATAACTCTTTTTACTGGAATCATCAACTGCTTTCTTGTCCCCCTATAATTCCCAAATATGGCAGAACTGTTTCAAACAGACGACCGATCACAGGGGCTGCGATAGTACCTCCATAATAAATTCCCTGTGGCTCATCAATGGTGATCAACGCCATCACCTGAGGGGCATCTGCTGGTGCAAATCCCAAAAAAGAAGAAATATATTTTTTGAGGCTGCGGGGCAATTTTTCAGATGTTGCTGTCTTTCCTCCAATCCGATATCCCTCAATTTTTGCCTGTTTTCCACTTCCGTTAGAAACAACCTGCTCTAATATATAACGCATCGTTTCACTTGTCTTTTCTGAAACAATCCCCTTTTTCACAGGATAATCAAACTCTCTGACCCAGTCCCCATCCTTTGTTTGTGCCTTTACTGCAAAATGTGGTGTCACACGGTTTCCTCCATTCACAATAGACGCTACTGTTGTGATCAGCTGAATTGGTGTAATCTGAAAAGATTGCCCAAAAGATACTGTCGCAAGCTCTACCAGTCCCATATTTTCTTTTTTATGCATGATCGTTCCTGCCTCCCCCGGCAGATCGATCCCTGTCTTTTCCATCAAACCAAACTGCTTAAAATAATGTACATAACGGTCTATCCCCAAACGCTGCCCTACATCAATAAAAACTGGATTACAGGAATTCATTGCTCCCTGTAAAAAAGTCTCTCCTCCATGCCCGCCTACTTTATGGCATCGAATTTTTCTGTCTTCTACCACACGAAATCCAGGGCAGGAAAATGTATCCTGTAAAGTGACAACTCCCGCCTCCAATCCTGCAGCAGCCGTAATGATTTTAAATGTCGAGCCAGGTTCATAGGTGTCATTGATACAGCGATTTCGCCACATCCTGTTTAATTCATCCTGACTGAGACTTAGCGAATCCTCTCCACCCACCAAGGAATCTTCCTCTTTTTCTATCTCCCCCCATATGACATCCTTATTTGAGAAAAAGGGGCGATTCAGATGAAATTCTGGCGCATTGACCATTGCCAAAATCTCTCCATTCTGAGGATTCATAACAATGATTGAAACCTCCTTTGCTCCCTTCTCCTCCATCACTTGATATGCAGCCTGCTCTGCATATTTTTGAATGTTGATATCTAAACTCAAATATAGATCTTTTCCAGCTACAGGTTCTATTCTTCCCTCAGCCGCATTCTCCACCTCCACTCCAGCAGCATCTGTCTGTGTCAAAATCTTTCCATCTGTTCCTTTCAAATATTTTTCATACATCACTTCCAGACCTATAATCCCCTGATTGTCTCCTCCTGTAAATCCCAAAACCTTGGAGGCAAGTGTATCATATGGATAGTATCTCTTATAATCCTCATCCACTTTCACTCCA
>CAJMNU010000087.1 GCA_905214855.1 uncultured bacterium
CAGGGATTTGGCAGCCTCATGAACGTCTCATGAATCAGATCTTACAGGCTATCAGGGATGTTGATGTAGAAGTAAGTGCTTCTCTCTCTTCTGTTGTGTCTGCTATTGATAAGCAAACTACAGATCTGACAACAAATATCAATAAGAATGTGCAGGAAATACAGTCAAATATAGATAAAAATACAGATTCGCTTAAGAATGACTATAACAATTCTAGTATGACATCTGATAATGAGAAATTGAATAATAGTCTTTCTGAGTATGAGAAAGCTGAAGAAGAACTTTTTACAGATGCGAAAGAGAATATAAATAATTTTGAATATGATTCTAGTATTTTTGTTCGTTATGTTCGTGTGTTTGAGGAGATCAGCAATTTTTTACAACAAATATATGTTACTTTAGGTGCGCTCAATATCCCGATCGGCTTCTCTCTCACTCTCTCTGTTGCCTTGTTGTTCATCGGTTATTATCGCTTTAAAGGAGGGACATAATGTTTCAATTCTTTGATGCAATAGCTGCTTTTATAACAACTATAGTAAATTTTGTGATCACTGTATTTGAGTTGCTTATTGAGCTTTTGAGATCTATTGTGCGTGCGGTGACATGGCTTTTTGTCTGTGTCTCTTATCTTCCGCCTTTTCTCGTTGCTTTTGTGCTTGTTCCGATCAGTATAGCTATTATTTTTCAGGTATTAAATAAGGGGTCTTGATATGGGAGAATTTTTAACATTTTGTATTGGTATTTTGTCTGAGATTGTAAAGAGCTGGTTTAGTCTTGATCTGGGCGGATATAAATTCGGTGATTTTATGGTTGGTCTGTTGGTGATTGCTGTGTTTATCTCTTCTCTTGTTGTGTCTTTCCGTCATCCTGTCCTGCATTCTTCTGATATGAAACCATTTAAGACGGATAAAGGAGGAAAAGATGAATGAATTTAGTCTTGTTAAGAAATTTTGTGTTGTATTTTCTTGTGCTGTCTTTATTGCATTTTGCCCTTGTGCTGTCTATGCAGATCCCGTATCTACTCCCTCAGATGCGGATATCGAAGAAGTTTTTACAGATCAAGTATTTATTGAAAGCGATCTGGTTCCCGATGTGGAAGCAGTCCCTTATGAGGATTCCTCCAGTTTTTCGCTGCTTGATGAGAATTATCTTCCTAATGCTGTGCGTTTTGATGCTGTTATTAACGGTGTTTCTTATATCCTGTATTTTCCGTCTGATGTAGCTAATCGTCTTTCTGTAGATCAAAATAATCGTTTGTGGAATGTGTCTACCAGCAATGTTGTTGGACGTGCTTTTGAATCTACATTTGATCCACTTCAAGATGAGGGGTACTCTATACATCTGACTCCTAGCCTTGGAAACAATTTTTCTACGCTGCATGAATACGGAAGTCCTAACTATCTTCGTCATTACTACTACTCTTCTACTGATCGGCTTACTTATAGTGACAGATATGTTGTTGTTGAAGTTCAGAAGTCTTATATGCCTTATTTTGTCTCTGATAACTTGAATTATATTCTTTTGTTCCTGTTAGGGGGTGTGTTGCTTTGTTTGTTGAGAAGATCGTTGCGCTGATCGGGGAAGTTCCTAGTCAATTTGAACCTGTCTTGTATGTGATGTGTCTTGTTATCTTCTTATGGCTTGTGGATGCTTTTTCTTATCTGCTTAGATATCTTGTGTGTAGGTGATGCTTATGTTTGATGATCTTATGCCTATTGTGACGTGGATTTTTGAAGAAACAAGAAAACTTGCTGATTTTGTTTGGAAATCTGGCTGGGTAGGAGTCGCTGTGATCTGCATTCCTCTTGCCCGAAAGGTTGTCAATATTTTTAAAAGTATTTTTTGAAAGGAGGGTTATCTATGCAACTAACAATCTTAAAAGTAAAGCAGCGTCTTGCGTATCTTCTTCCGGGTATGTTTGCAATCTTGTTTGCCGTACCAGTTTATGCTACAGATAGTGAGACTACGCCTAAGATGTCTGACTTGCTCAGTTCTTTTACTACGGTTGCGGCTTGGTTCTGGAAGGAGATCGGTCTTCTTCTTGCTTGGATCCTGAATCAACCTATTTTGTTACTTGCAATGTCTCTGTTTTTTGTTGGGGCTATTGTGTCCTTTTTTATCCGTGTATTTCATAGTGTGTAGGAGGTGTGTTTTATGACAGCGCTATTAGGGTCTTTTACTGAAGTTGCCGCTTGGATGTGGAGTGAAGTAGGTCTTTTACTTAAATTTATTATTGCTCAGCCTATTTTACAACTTGCAATGTCTTTGTTTTTCATTGGGGCTATTGTGTCTTTCTTTATCCGTGTGTTTCATAGTGTGTAACTCGGTTATTGTTTGTCGGGGCGATCGGGCTTACCTTTCGCCCTTTTTGTTTCTTATGAGGTGAAATATGATTGAATTTTTAACATCTTTTATTGAAATTTATCTGTTCCCTTGGAATCCGATTGGGCTTGATATGGAGCAAAATCCTATTATGTCTATGCTGCTCTGTGTCTTTGTTGTGTGTGGAATCGTATCAGTCTGGAGGCGTGTATGGTCTATTTTTTAGTGTTTATAGCTGGATGTCTTATCATATTTTATGTCTTATATCATGTCATAGCTTATAGAAATCCTTACAAGCTCTATATGGTCTTTGGTAATAAAGGTAGCGGTAAAACTACGCTCATGACAAAACTTGCTTTGCAGTATAAGAAAAAAGGCTGGAATGTATATTGTGATCGGGAGATACCGGGATGCTATCTTTTTAAGACAGAAGATTTTGGAAAGTATGCTTTTCCGCCTAACAGTCTTGTGCTGGTCGATGAGGTCGGTCTTGTGTGGGATAACCGTAATTATAAGTCTTTCCCAGAGCATGTAAAAGTCTATTTTAAGTACCAGCGTCAATATAAGAACACAGTCTATCTTTTTTCACAGAGCTTTGATGTAGATAAGAAGATCAGAGATCTGACTGATCATCTTTATATTGTGCAGAATTTCTTGAACATTTTCAGCATTGCAAGGCGTGTAACAAAGCACATCACTGTTGTTCATGCGAACAAGTCCGCAGTTGGTGAAAGTAAAATTGCAGATGATTATAGTATTGATTCGCTGTTGTGGTTCTGGTGTGGTACCGTTCGTGTTACATATATACCGCATTGGGTGAAGTATTTTAAGAGTTTTGATCCTCCGCAGCTTCCGCTCTCTCAAGCCGATCTGCTCCCTGACTTGCCGCAACGGCAGCCAGCGTGGGCGGCTGCCGTGAAGGAAAGGCAGGAAATATTGAAAAAGTGGAACCGGAAGCGATAGGCGAACCGCCGCCAGGCGGGGAGCCTATTACTTGACAATACCAACACTTAACACTACTTTTTATCGAAAAAATGGAAAGGAATGAAAAAAATGGAACCTTTTAATGTGAAAGTAAGGACATTTCCTGATGCATCGAAACAAGTGAAGATTTATAGTAAGACATTTATCCCTACTGCTCATGTTCCTCCTGATCGTGAGAGAGAGCCGTTCCATCGTACATTTGCAAAAGTAATTAAAGAGAGGACGATTGAAGAGCATTTTGATAATGTGTCACAAGAATCTTTAAGACGTACTAAATCGAAAATTTATGATTATGCAAGGTGCAATCAATGGGAATATTTTGTGACATTTACATTTAGCAAGGATAAAGTTAACAGGTATGACTATTCGGAATGTACAAAGAAGCTAAGTAAGTGGTTAAATAACTTGAAATCAAAGAATAAAGATCTAAAGTATGTTGTAGTGCCTGAACGGCATAAAGATGGAGCTTTTCATTTCCATGGGCTTTTTAGTGGGTTGAATCAAAAAGAAATCAAGTATTCTGGTCGTAATGTTATAAAACGTGTTAAAAGTGAGAATCGCAGCAAGTTTATAAAGACTTCACAACAAATTTTCTTGTTCTCAAGCTATAAGTTAGGCTGGATGTCTGCAACTAAAGTGCAGTCGCAAGAAAGATGCTGCATGTATATCACTAAGTATATAACGAAAGATCTGTGTTCTGTTACTTTTGGAAAGAAACGATACTGGGCAAGTAGAAATTTAGATGTGCCATTCGAAGAAACATTGTATTTAGACGCAACAGATCGCTTCATTCTGAAAGGTGAGTTAACAGAAGAAGCGACCTATCACAAAAACTTATGCGCCCAAAGAGCCGACTTTACGCAATATGTTGACATTTTTGAGCTATCTTAATTATAGCATATATAACAGAATTAAGCAAATGAATGTGTGCAGCCACAACAATTTTTGTTTTTGTACTAGCTGTAGACGCTCTCCAAAAAAATAGATCTGGGTAGGTGTTCCTCCCAGATCTATCTTTTTGGGCGGGGCGCAAGGATTACGTTAATACGTAATTTTTCAAGAGGTGCTTGAAAAATAGTATTAACGTCAATCCAAATCGTTATCTCTGCCCCCCCCCTCTTCTGTTATCTCGATTTCTCCATGATCTGCTTCGTATTGATCAATGTGCTTTTTACATAGATATTCAATTTCTTTTGCAAGGCTTCTGCTGTTCTTTTCTGCAATGTATTTCATTTTGTCTATTATCCACTGCTCTGTGTTTGCTCTCATAATTGGTTTTTTTGATGGCATTAGTTTGTTTTCTCCTTTCGGTAGGTTGACAGTATACTTACTTTGTGCTATCCTGACAGTAGGTACAAAGTATACCTACCTCAAAATAATCAAAACATTTTGATGATGGTAAGAAGTACGATGATGAATGCTATAGCTCCAAGTACAAGTCTTATCACTTCCTCACCTCCTTGGGTGGGTATTGCCTTTCGTGGTGGTCAGGCGGTTATGTGTTTTGGTTACTCTTGCAGGAGAAGGGTCTGGGTGGCATCATTTGTGCTTTATGATGTTCAGGCTCTTTCCTGCTATTATCTTAAAATTATATCATAAAAAAGAAAGGTTAAAAAGGTGAGAAAATGAAAGTTGTAGCTGAATGTAAGATGCAGGGTGTAGATTCTCGTCCAGGCTTCAAAGATCCTAGCAAAAGAGTGTATTGTGTCGCATTTTATCAGGGTGTTGACTCTCTGCGCTGCTATTGTACGCCAGATCAGTATGTATCCTGTTCTCAGATTGCCAGCGGTACCGATATTGCTGTGACTCTGAATTTGAATGTTACCAACAATCGCGTGGAACTCGTCGATGTTGTGCCCGTAGCCAAGAACGCAGCGGCAGCCAAGAACTAGGATTCCTTGTTGTGATATGTATGTAGCGTTCCGGCTTGCCGGATGCGATGTGCGCCGGTGTACCTAATAGGGCGGTGGGGCGACATCGCAAGCGGACTGTGAGTGAAATATGTATAAAATTACTACTAAATATGGCTCTTCTAATTTTTTGTGTTTTATTGATGCTTTAAGTGCTTTTTGTCTTTTGTGTTTAGAAGATGGTTATCAAGTTATATCCGATCGGGTTTTAGCAGAACTTGTTTCTGGTTGTGGTGCGGTTAGTGTTGGTAGCAATGTTATAGAGAATTTGGAAATTGAGGAAAAAGATGTCGATAGAAATTGATTTTGATGATCTTTGTGTGTTGTATCTCGCTGTATCTCATTATATGACTTATTCTCAACGCAATTTTCAGCGGGTACAGCGTCGTGGAAACTATTATTCCGATGATGATATTGATTATGCGATGCAATATGCGAAAGCAGAACATATATATTTTGTTGCACAAGATTTGTATATGCTGCTCTCTTCTAAGCTCGCTGATCGACTTTTGAGAGAAGAAATCAATGATTTGTTTGAGGATTAGGGTCGGTATTTAGCGCAATAATATATTTGTATATGAGTATCTGCCTTACTACTCTTTCTTGCTAAAAAAATAATGCAGAATCTGGAATTTCCAAATTCTGCATTTACTTTCCTTTTATTCAATAAACAAAAATTCATATATAGAACTAATTGTTTGTTAGTGTTTTGAGATGTGTTTATAAGTCTTCTTTTTCGATTAATTTTCCATCACTCCAGATTCTTTCCAAATCATAGAAAAGTCTGTCTTCTGTACAGAAAATATGGACAATAATATCATTATAATCCAACAAAATCCAATTACCTGATTGGTAGCCTTCTGTTTGACGGCATTCGTATCCAGCTTTGTATAACGTTTCCTGTACATTATCTGCCATAGCTTGTACCTGATTCATATTACTTCCACTGGCAATGATGAAATAATCAGCAATCACAGATACTTGATTGATATTAATGATTTTGATATCTTGCCCTTTTTTATCTTCTAAAGCATCTACTGCCATTTTTACCATAGTTTTCAATTGATCCATATCGATCTCCTTTCTCATGATTGAATCAAAAAACAAAACTTCTATTTATTATTTTGCGATTCTTGCTGTTTTTTATAATAAAGA
>CAJMNU010000088.1 GCA_905214855.1 uncultured bacterium
AGAAGCCTGTTGCTGTTTTTCATTTATATTTTGTGTAGTTATTTTTTTCGTACAGCAGTTACCATTTCTAGCCCAGTTGCATAATCTAATTGGCGAGGTTCATATTCTTCATTTTCTCTTTGCCTTGTGTAACCTGTATATGCCCAAGTAGCTTCTGCTGCGTCAATTCTCCATGGACGGCGCTCCCAATCATAGCCACGGAATGGGTCTCTGGTTTCGTTCATCCAGTCTAAAATTTTTTGATGCAGTTCTTTTGCGATAGAATAATAGGATGGATCTGAAATCAGATTTTTTAATTCATAAGGATCTTCTTGAATATCATATAATTCATCTGTAGAATCCAGCAAATGAATAGAAAGTTTATATCTGCCATCAAAGACACTTCGCATTGGTCGGAAACCTCCAAAACCATCATGGTCTACTTCATAGCGGGTAAATTCCAGATAAATTTCATGGTTGATATCCAGATCAGGATTATCCAACATAGGGAGAATACTCTTGCCTTCCAGAAGTTTTGGTATTGGAAGTCCCATATAATCCATAATAGTAGGAACAAGATTGATATGAGAGACAGGAGCTTTTGCTACTGCATTGGATACTCCACCCTTGATGATCATTGGAATGCGGGCGATCTCATCATAAGCAGCAGGACCTTTTGCCCATAGACAGTGAGAATCTAAGGCATTACCATGATCAGAAGTATAAATGATCATGGCATCCTTGGCATAGGTTTCAGCCGCTTTGATGATACGTCCCAGTTCATAATCAGCATAGGAATTACATGCAAGGTATGCAGTTGGTTTAATGACTAATTGTTCTTTATCTGAAAAACGTGATTTTCCAGCCCAGACTTTCTGATAATCTGGTTTTCCTTCCAAGGTGTCATAAACACTTGGAGTTTTAGGAAATTCATAATTTTCATACATAGAGAAAAATTCTTCAGGACATAGAGAAGGATCATGTGGTTCATCTAAAGAAGCAACAAGGAAAAAATCTTCATCAGAATGTTTGCTTAAAAAATCAATGGCACGGTTGCTTACTCTGTGTCCAAATAAAAAATCTTCTGTCACTTTACCAGCCTGTTTTTCTTGTCTGGATAGTACACGTTCTTCTGGTGTCAGTTCTTCCAGATAACAGCGCATATCATACCAATATTCAGGATCCCATCCATCCGGACAGCGTCCTAGACCAAAATAATCACCACCATCCAAATGATACTTACCAATATAGGCTGTATGGATTCCATTGTCATGGAGACGCTGTCCGATTGTTTTTGCATTATCACTAAGTGCATAAGAATTGGTAAAACTGCCACAGGAGTGTGGATAAGTGCCAGTAAAAATAGCTGCTCTTGCAGGTCCACAGACTGGCTGGCAACTATATGCACGTTCAAAGCGGATACCATCTTTTGCCAACTGATCTAAATTTGGTGTTTTCATATCTGGATTGCCGTAACATCCCAACATATCAAATCTTGTAGCATCTGTCATTAGAACGATTACTTGTCTTTTCTTTTTCATATTTTTCTCCTTCTGATAGTATAGCAATTAAAATAAAAAAGTGATTTTATACTCTTTTTATTGAGTATAGAATATTTTTTTGTTGTCTTCAATCTTGAAAAATAAGAAAAGATATATAAAAGATGAGATGTTATGTGAAAAACATATAAAAAAATAGACAAAAATTAAAATAAATTGTTATTTTATGAAAAAGATATGACAATATGCTGGTATATGTTAAAATATATAAGGTAGTGTTTGTGAACAATAAAAACTACAAGGAGGAGAAGGGAAAATGACATTAGAGAAGGAAACTATTTTAGTGGAGAGTGGAAAAGCACATCTATATTATAAAAGAATGCGTGATAATTGGAGAGATCGCCTGACAGGAAATAACATAGATGATCCATCAGATGAATTATACCAGCAGAATATGGCTGTTTTGACTGAGGAAGCGCAGAAACATTGGGATACAATGGAAAAAGGAGGAAATGAGAGAAAGACACTTTGGACAGATATTCCATTTTTTTATCACTATCAGGCAACGATTTCAAATGTAACAGAGTGTTTTGGAACTGCATTTTCACGCATGGAGAAGATGGCTTGCGCTTACAATGCTAAGGGAAGTACCCTGTATCATAATGAGGACTTAAAAAAAGAGATCATTGGCGCATTAGAGTGGGTGTATGCAAACTTGTATAATGATACAATGGATGCACAGAAAGATATTTATGGAAACTGGTGGCATTGGTTTATTGGTGTTCCGAAAATTTTGTGTAATATTATTATCCTGATGTATGAAGAATTAGATCAAGATCTGATCGATCGTGAAGCAAAGACATTGGAGAATTTTAACTGGGATCCTAATGAGAGATATGTTCCAATAAGTGGTGAACTTGTAAAAAATGCAGCTGGAAACCTGATCGATACCTCTTTGGTAGCGGCTTTGCGGGGAGCGATCGGGGAGGCTGGAAAACCTTTGGATATGGCGAAAGAAGCACTCAGCAGTTGTCTTGGTTATGTCACAAGTGGTAATGGATATTATACAGATGGTTCTTATGTGGATCATACAAATCTGGCATATACAGGTGGATATGGCTTTGTATTATTGAGTGGAATTGAAAAACTTCTTTTCCTTATTACGGATACTCCATGGAAAGTAGAAGACAAAAAGCTGATAAGCATATTTGAGTGGATTTTAAACGGAATCCGTCCTTTGTTTGCATATGGTGCGGCAATGGATCTTGCGAGTGGAAGAGGAGTAGCAAGACCTTCTACCAATGATCATGTAGTTGGAGGAAATCTGTTAAAACCAATTGTTCACCTTGCCCAATTAGCGCCAATTGAAATGAAAAACAGAATAAAGTCTTTTGCTAAGACACAGATCACATCTGGAATGCAGTATAACAAAGACAAAAAAGAATATTTTAAAGGAATGCTGGTTGCAGATATTGTAGCAATGCAGGATATCCTTGGAGATGATTCTTTGGAAGAAGACTGGGAAGTATATCACAAAAATTTCGGCGTGATGGACAAGGCAACATATCATGGAGAAAATTTTGCTGTTGGAATTAGCATGTATTCAAACAGAATAGGAAATTTTGAGTACGGAAACTGTGAAAACAGGAAAGGATGGCATCAGAGTGATGGCGTACTTTCTTTATATAATGGAGATCAGATACAGTATGCAGATGCATATTGGCCGACTGTAGATTCTCATCGTCTTTCTGGTATTACAACAGATCATACACCAGGATTTATTCCGTCTGATAATACATGGGGAGCACATACCAGCAGTAAAAATTGGGTAGGTGGTTCTTCTGTATTAGGAAAGTTTGGTTCTGTTGGTATGGATTTTGAGGGGGAACTTCCAACTGGGGAAATATCATCTTTAAAAGCGAAGAAATCTTGGTTTACATTCCCAAATGCAGTTGTTGCACTTGGAGCAGGTATTCAATCCAATGAAAATAAAGAGACAGAAACGATTGTAGAAAATCGCAAAGCCAGAGAAGGAGCAGAAAATACTATCTGGGTTGATGGAAAAAAGATGGAGTTTGCTTTGAATGAAAAGAGTGAATTGGATGCAAATTGGATTCTTTTGGAAGGAAATCATGGTGAAAAACAGAATATCGGATATTACTTCCCTGAACAGATCAAAGTAAACGTTTTGAAAGAGACCAGAACAGGAAGATGGAGTGAGATCAATGGAGCTGTTATTCCAGAAAGTCCTATTGATGTTCCAGCTGAGAGAAGTTACATCAGTTTTGCGATCAGTCACGGAACAAATCCGCAGGGAGAAACATACAGCTATGTATTGCTTCCAGGAAGAACATTGAATGAAATGGAAGACTTTGCAGAAAATGCACAGATCAAGATTCTTGCCAATACAGAAAATGTACAGGCAGTAGAAAACATGGCATATGGTGTGAGCGGCTATAACTTCTGGACGGCAGCAGAGGCAGAGGGCTTGGAGGTATCTGCACAAACCCCAGCATCTGTGACAATGGCAAAAGAAGAAGATATTATCACCTTGGGAATTTCCAATCCAAGACAGAATGGTGAGGAGATTGTTGTGACATTACAGGGGACATATGAACTTAAAAAATCATATGAAACAGTCTCTATTGAAAATAGAGATGGAAAAACAATCATTCAGGTAGAAGGTTCAAAAGATTTTGGAAAAACGTATCAGATTGTTCTTGAGAAAGTAGAATAGATTATAAAAATCAAGAAGGCTGTGCTATTTTAAAAAAACTATAAATATAAGGAAACAGGAGGAATTACAATGCGAGCAACAGAAGCACAATGGACATGGTTAGAAGACCCGCAGGTATTTTGTGTCAATCGTGAAGACGCACATTCAGACCATCGTTATTATGAAACCACAGAAGAGATGAAAAAAGGACAACAGTGTCTGGTGCAGTTTTTGGATGGGACATGGAAGTTTTCTTATGCGAAAAATCGGGAGACATATCCAGAGGGTTTTTATCAGGAAAATTTTGACAGGAGTTCCTTTGGAGAGATTGAAGTTCCAGGACATTTGGAATTACAGGGATATGGCAAAGGACAATATACTAATGTTCCATATCCGTGGGATGGAAAGGAAGAACTCAGACCACCTTATATTTCAAAAGAAGATGCACCGATTGGCTGTTATGTATGCAGATTTGATGTAGACGATGCCCTGTTTGGAAAACGCTTGTTTTTATCTTTTGAGGGTGTGGAGACAGCATGTTATGTGTGGCTGAATGGAAATTTTATAGGATATGGAGAGGATAGTTTTACTCCGTCTGAGTTTGAAGTAACAGACTTTGCAAAAGAGAAGGGAAATCTGCTTGCAGTTGCTGTGCATAAGAGGAGCAGCGCAAGCTGGCTGGAAGATCAGGATTTTTTCCGTTTTTCAGGGATTTTCCGCAGTGTAAAGTTAAAAGCGATCCCAAAGTCTCATATCAGGGATCTGTTTGTAAAAGCTGGCTTAAAAGAAGATAATACTACTGGTACATTATGTGTTGAGGCAGATGGAGTTGGGGAGATCCCTTCTATTGCACATGCTGTATTAAAGAGAAAAGAGAAGGAGATCCTGTCTGTCAAAGGTCAGATAGAGAAAAATGAAACAGACGAAACATGGACTGTGACATTTGAGGCAGAGGCAGAACAGATCAAGGCATGGAGTGCGGAAGAACCCAATTTATATGATCTGGAGATTGAATTATTAGATGATCAGGGACAGACTCTGGAGATTGTAACACAAAAGACAGGATTTAGACGTTTTGAAATGAAAGACGGTCTGATGTGCTTAAATGGGAAGAGAATTGTTTTTAAGGGTGTCAATCGCCATGAATTTAATGTATGGAGAGGACGTGCTGTGACAGAGGAAGATATGTTGTGGGACATCCGTTTTATGAAAAGACATAACATCAATGCGGTGCGTACCTGTCACTATCCGAACCAAAGCCGCTGGTATGAGCTTTGTGATGAATATGGAATTTATTTGATCGATGAAACGAATCTGGAATCTCATGGAAGCTGGAGTAAGATGGGAATTACAGAGGCGAGCTGGAATGTTCCAGGAAATCTGCCAGAATGGAAAGATGCTGTGGTAGACAGGGCAAAGTCCATGTTGGAGCGTGATAAAAACCATCCATCTATTTTGATCTGGTCTTGCGGAAATGAATCCTATGCTGGAGAAGATATTCAAGCTATGACAGATTATTTCCATGAAAGAGATAACAGTCGTCTGGTACATTATGAAGGTGTATTCTGGAATCGCCAATATAATGAGATCAGTGATATGGAAAGTCAGATGTATACAACACCAGATAAGGTGGAAGAGTATCTGAAAAATGATCCAATTAAGCCGTTTATCATGTGTGAATATATGCATGCAATGGGAAATTCACTGGGCGGTATGAAGGAGTATATAGATCTTGCAGAGAAATATCCAAAATATCAGGGAGGATTCATCTGGGATTATGTGGATCAGGCACTTGCATACTGTGATGAGAATGGAGAAGAACATTTAGGATACGGTGGAGATTTTGATGATAGACCATCTGACTATAATTTCTGTGGAAATGGTATTGTATATGGAAATCGTGAGGAAACTCCAAAAGCAGCAGAAGCAAAGGCGCAATATCAAAATTTAGAGTTGATTCCAGACGAGGGAGGATTCCTGATCAAAAATAAAAATCTGTTTGTAGGTACAGAAGATCTTATTTTTGTCTACAGACTTTTACAAGATGGAAAGGCAGTATGCGAGACAAAGTTGACAGCTCTTGTTCCAGCACAGGAAGAACGTTATATTGAATTGGATGGTACTTGGAAGTCTAATGTACAGTCTT
>CAJMNU010000089.1 GCA_905214855.1 uncultured bacterium
TTCATTTAGGTTCATACCATTGCGTTTCAACGCTTTTGGTATTACCGTATATCCAAGCCTCGTACCTGTAAAACCAGCCGTTTTAGACAATGAACATATTTCAATCGCACATGTTTTTGCTCCATCCAGTTCAAAAATGCTGTGGGGAAGTGTTTCATCTTCAATGAAGGCTTCATATGCCGCATCGAATAGAATAAGCGAACCGTTTTCATTCGCAAAATCTACCCATACTTGAAGTTGTTCACGTGAGAAAACTGCTCCGGTAGGATTGTTTGGTGAACATATATATAATAGATCAGCCTTTATATCTTCACTTGGCTCTGGCAAAAAACTATTTTCTTCTGAGGAAGAAAGATGCACAATCTTCCTTCCAGCCATTACATTCGCATCCACATATGCCGGATAAGCCGGCTCAATTACCAAAGCAGAACTGGAGCGTTCAAATAAATCTAAAATATCTCCAAGCTCATCACTTGCTCCACTGGAAACGAACACCTCATCTGCTGCCAAAGAAACACCTCTTTTTTCATAATGCTCTGCTATCTTTTCTCTCAAAAAAGGGGCGCCGCATTCCGGCATATATCCATGAAAGCTGTTTTTTGAAGCCTGATCGTCCACAGCCTCATGCAATGCCCGGATCACAGCATCGCACAATGGCAGTGAAACGTCTCCAATCCCCATTCTTAAAAGCTTTGTCCCAGGATGCTGTTCTACATAAGCCTTCGTCTTCTGAGCAATATTGTAAAAAAGATAGGAATCTTTCAATTCGCTGTAATACTTGTTTGGTCTGATCATTTTATTTTCCTCCTTGTAGAATTCTTTCATTCTGCATCTATCGTAGAGACACCAATTGTCACTTCTTCTAAAACATCTAAAAGTACCTTTACCGTATCCAAAGATGTAAGCATAGTGATATTGTTCTGCGTTGCCGCATTTCGGATTGCAACTCCATCTTCATAATGAACGCCGGAAAGAATTGCACGGGTATTGATAACATAACTAACGTATCCTGCACGGATTGCATCCAGTATCTCACTGCTTCCTTCCGACGGTTTTCTAAGTATACGAGTACGGATTCCATACTGTTTTAAATACTCTCCTGTAAAAGAGGTTGCCTCTATATTAAAACCCATATCATAAAATCGTCTGATCAAAGGAAGGGCTTCCACTTTATCCTCATCTGCAAGCGTCACAATAACTGTTCCGTAATTTTGAACACGCATACCTGAAGCAATCATGGCTTTATACATTGCCCTGTGAAGCTTCTTATCATATCCGATTGCCTCTCCCGTTGATTTCATCTCCGGTGACAGGTAAGCATCCATACCATTCAGCTTTGCAAAGGAAAATGCAGGCACTTTCACATACCACCTCTTCTTTTCTTCGGGATAGCTCACAGTAATTCCCTGCTCCTTCAAGCTATTTCCGAGAATGACTTTCGTTGCAATATCAGCCAATGGATATCCGGTTGCTTTTGACAAAAATGGAACTGTTCTTGAAGAACGCGGATTTACCTCAATGATAGATACATTCTCCTGTCTGTCCACGATAAACTGGATATTAAACAGTCCCACAATGCCAATGCCAATACCCAGTTTTTTCGCATAATCCAAAATCGTAGCCTTTATCTTATCTGAAATACTAAACGTCGGATATACACTGATGGAATCGCCGGAATGAACCCCTGTCCTTTCTACCAGCTCCATGATTCCCGGAACAAATACGTCCGTACCGTCACAAATGGCATCAATTTCGACTTCTTTCCCACAGATGTATTTGTCTACCAATACCGGTTTATCTTCATCAATCTCTACCGCAGTTTTCAGATAGTGCCGCAGGTGCTCTTCCTTTGCCACAATTTGCATGGCTCTTCCGCCAAGTACAAAACTCGGACGTACCAGCACCGGATAGCCTATTTCTTCTGCGGCTTTTACGCCATCTTCTATATTTGTTACAGCCTTTCCTTTTGGCTGTGGTATTTTCAACTCTGCTAACAGCTTTTCAAAAGAATCTCTGTTTTCTGCTTTTTCGATTGCCACACAGTCCGTGCCAATCAGCCGCACCCCGCGTTCCTGCAGTGGATTTGCCAGATTGATTGCAGTTTGACCGCCAAGTGATGCAATAATTCCATCCGGCTTTTCCATTTCGATCACATT
Organism: uncultured bacterium; assembly: GCA_905214855.1. Taxonomy (GTDB): domain Bacteria; phylum Bacillota; class Clostridia; order Lachnospirales; family Lachnospiraceae; genus CAJMNU01. The sequence continues at coordinate 2,157 of CAJMNU010000089.1, forward strand.
CATAACATCTTCTACGCAAAGAGGCTCAAAATACAGCTTGTCGGATGTGGTATAATCCGTAGACACAGTTTCCGGATTATTATTGATGATGATCGCCTCATATCCGGCTTCTTTAATGGTTTTCACTGCATGCACTGTTGAATAATCAAACTCAATACCCTGTCCAATTCTGTTTGGTCCTCCGCCTAAGATCATAATCTTCTGGCGATCTGTACTGGATGGACTCTTATCCTCAATGTGGTAGCTGGAATAATAGTAAGCTGCATCTTTTGTTCCACTTACATGTACACCTTCCCATGCCTCCACAATACCTGCTTTTTCTCTCGCTTCACGGATCTCATCCTCAGATACTTCCAAAATTTTTGCAAGATATTTATCAGAAAAGCCATCTAATTTAGCAGTATTTAAAATGCCTGCTCCCGGAATACTGCCCTTATAATTCTTGAGCATTTCTTCCTCATCCACCAGTTCTTTCATCTGTTCGATAAACCAGTGTTTGATCTTGGTCAATTCATACAATTCCTCTATGGTAGCACCTTTTCTAAGTGCCTCATACATAATAAACTGACGCTCACTGCTTGGAGTGATCAGCATCTTGAGAAGCTCATCTTTAGTCTTCTCTCCAAAATCCTTTGCACCACCCAGACCATAACGACCAATCTCAAGACTTCGGATCGCCTTCTGGAATGCCTCTTTATAAGTTTTTCCGATACTCATAACCTCACCAACTGCACGCATCTGTGTGCCCAGTTGGTCTTTTGCACCTTTAAACTTCTCAAATGCCCAACGTGCAAACTTAATAACAATATAATCTCCACCTGGTACATATTTGTCCAGAGTACCATATTTTCCACATGGAATCTCATCCAATGTCAAACCACTTGCAAGCATAGCTGATACCAGTGCAATTGGGAAACCAGTTGCTTTGGAAGCTAATGCAGAAGAACGGGATGTTCTTGGATTGATCTCGATGATAATATCACGGTCTGTCTTTGGATCATGTGCCCACTGAACGTTTGTACCGCCAATGACCTGAACAGACTCAACGATTTTATAAGATTTTTCCTGAAGACGTTTCTGTACATGTTCCGGAATTGTAAGCATTGGTGCAGAACAGAAAGAGTCTCCCGTATGAACTCCAAGCGGATCAATATTTTCAATAAAGCAAATCGTGATCATCTGGTTTTTTGCATCACGAACTACCTCAAGCTCAAGTTCTTCCCATCCAAGAATAGACTCCTCAACCAGAACCTGACCTACCATACTTGCCTGAAGTCCTCTTGCACAAACGGTTTTCAGCTCTTCTTTATTATACACCAGACCACCGCCAGCGCCTCCCATAGTATAAGCAGGACGCAAAACAACCGGATATCCCAGCTCATCTGCGATCTCAAGTGCCTCATCTACAGTATATGCCACCTGACTTCTTGCCATCTCAATGCCCAGGCTTTCCATTGTATGCTTAAACTCAATACGATCTTCGCCTCTCTCGATCGCATCTACCTGAACACCAATAACTTTTACATTGTACTTGTCCAATACACCTGCTTCAGCTAACTCGGAACACAGGTTCAGACCAGACTGTCCTCCCAGATTAGGAAGCAGCGCATCTGGGCGCTCTTTTTCAATAATTTGAGACAAGCGCTCCACGTTTAATGGTTCAATATATGTTACATCAGCTGTCTCCGGATCTGTCATGATTGTAGCTGGGTTAGAATTAACCAATACAATCTCATATCCAAGCTGTTTTAAGGCTTTACAAGCCTGTGTGCCTGAATAATCAAATTCACATGCCTGACCAATAATAATCGGTCCGGATCCAATAATCAGTACTTTATGGATGTCATTTCTTTTCAAAGCGATTCCTCCTTCTTATAAATACATCTCATTTAAAAAGATCTGCTAATTATAGTAAAATAAAACTGTCGAGATGTAAAGAATAAAATCGAATAAATTTCGAAAAAAGTCCAATTTGTCATCTAAATTTTAAAAGAATCTCCCAATTCCATTCTGTTTCATCTAAACGATATTGCTTTTTCAGCTCTGGTCCACATGAATTACTGCCGACTCCGCTCTGTTTATAATCCAAGCATACAACCAGCCCCGGCTCTTTTTCCAATTCAAAATTATGTGCTTTGGATGCCAGTTCCTCTACTGTATATTCTGAAACATTAAAAGAAAATGGCTGTCCCGAAGAAACTTCCAGATCTCCTACTAACAAATGACTACAATTCCAATGACTGCCATTTTCCTGTGGCTTAATATAATCTTCATGCAGCTTTCCAGCCTCTGTTTCAAACTGATCCATCCAACAGGAACGATGTTTATCCTGATAACTTTCTCTTGGTCCATATCCAAAATAAGAAACTGCTGTTTTCTCGTTTCCAGTTATCTGGAATGTAATACCAAATCTCGGCAAAAATGGAAATTGTTCGTTTCTAAGAGCATGAACCGCAAGTTTTACTTCTCCATCTTTATTGATCGTCCACTCTACATCCATTCTTAAGAAATTCTGTAAAAATACTGCACCAATAGAAAGCATTGCATGAATCTTCACAAAATCTTCGTTTTCTTCCAAAGAACTCTCATAAACTTTCACAGTATGTCTGTCATATCCAGCTTCTTTCCACTGTTTCACAATCTTTCTGTCATTATCTGTTGGCGCTCTGAATATATTCCATTCCATATAAGATTCCAGTTTTTCCGTACCATTCACTTTCATACTGAGGAAAGTTCCCATACGGCGTGAAAAAACATAAGAAAATGTCTCTTTCCCATCTTTTTCGCAAGAAATCTGATACTCTCTGTCTTTCTCGACTACCACAAACTGACCATTTCCATTTTTTTCCAACACTGTTGGCAAAATTTCTGATGTGTCAAACAAAGCAATCTGATCAAAACCTAACTCATGCCCCGCTTTTACTAATTCTGTATCTTTTTTCTGTATATAGGTCAGTTTAAGATAACAATCTTTTCCTGTTTTTCCATCTACATCCAACAAAATCTCTGTACTTTCATGTGGCTTTGCCTGTACATCGTGTATGATTCCTTCTTCCAGAACGTCTTTGCAGTGTTTTATTTCATATCTTACTTCCACCCATTCTTCCAGAGAACAAAAATCCATCTTATTTTCTAAACGGATTCTTCCCTCTCCGAGCCAAAAGGCGCGTACTGGACGGACAACATTTTTCCACTCATATAATCCTGTATGTGGTGTTCTGTCTGGATACACTAAACCATCCATACAGAAGTTGCCATCGTGAGGGAATTCTCCATTATCACCACCATAGAAATACCGTTCTTTTCCATTCTGTGAGATTCCCTCATAGGTTACATGATCACACCATTCCCAGACAAATCCTCCTGCAAATCCATCATATCGATCCACCTGTTCCCAGTATTCTTCAATATCTCCAGGACCATTACCCATTGCATGAACAAACTCACATTGGATAAATGGTTTTTTCTCTCCTGGAGCTGCAAAATACTCATCAATCCACTCTGTACTCACATACATGCGACTCTCCACATCCAGCATGGAAGTATCGTTCTGATATCCAAGTGTCTCCCAACGTGCTCCTTCATAATGTACCAAACGAGTCGGATCGTATCTCTTTGCCCATCGCCCTGCTTCTTCAAAACTCTTTCCATATCCAGATTCATTACCCAAAGACCACATGATCACAGAACAGTGGTTTTTATCCCTGATCACATTTCTCTTTGTACGATCTATATAAGACTCTTCAAAACGTTCATCCTGAGCCAAAAGTCCATAATTGATGTCTGCACCTCCGCCCAAAAGTTTTGTCACTCCATGAGATTCTACATCGGACTCAGAAATCACATAAAATCCATATTGATCACAGAGCTGTGGAAACCAGGGTGCATTCGGATAATGACTGGTACGAATTGCATTGAAATTAAATTCTTTCATTCTCCTAAGATCCAACATAGCATCTTCTACTGTGACCGTTGCACCGGTCTTCGGATGACTGTCATGGCGGTTCACACCACGTAATTTTATTGCAGTCTGATTCAAAAATAAAACTCCATTTTGGACAGATACTTCCCTGATCCCTATTCTTTCTTGTATCTTTTCTTCTTCTGTACTAATACACAATGTATACAAATATGGTTTCTCTGCATTCCAAAGGATCG
>CAJMNU010000090.1 GCA_905214855.1 uncultured bacterium
AGGCAAGACATTTGCCGATGTTGCAGGTGAGGATGAGGCAAAAGAGGCTCTCAAGGAGATCGTGGATTTCCTGCATCATCCAGAAAAGTATGCTGAGATTGGTGCGACACTTCCTAAAGGAGCACTTTTGGTAGGACCTCCTGGAACAGGTAAGACTTTGCTGGCAAAAGCAGTTGCAGGTGAGGCACATGTACCGTTTTTCTCTATTTCTGGATCTGAATTTGTTGAGATGTTTGTCGGAATGGGTGCTGCAAAAGTAAGAGATCTGTTTAAACAGGCAAATGAAAAAGCACCTTGTATTGTTTTTATCGATGAGATTGATACCATTGGTAAGAAACGTGATGGCAGTGGTATGACAGGCAATGATGAACGTGAGCAGACTTTGAATCAGCTCCTTACAGAGATGGATGGATTTGATGGTAAAAAAGGTGTTGTTATCTTGGCAGCAACAAACCGTCCAGAGTCTTTGGATCAGGCACTCCTGCGTCCAGGACGTTTTGACAGGAGAATTCCTGTAGAGCTTCCGGATTTAAGAGGTCGTGAGGCGATTTTAAGAGTACATGGAAAAGATGTGAAGCTGGAGGATACGGTAGATTTTAACGCCATTGCACGGTCTACTTCTGGTGCAAGTGGTGCAGAGCTTGCTAATATCGTGAACGAGGCTGCCCTCAGAGCGGTTCGTATGGGAAGAAATATTGTATCACAGCAGGATCTGGAAGAGAGTGTAGAAGTCATTATCGCAGGATATCAGAGAAAGGGTGCTGTGATACCAGAGAAAGAAAAGCGTATCGTGGCATATCATGAGATTGGTCATGCCCTTGTTGCTGCATGTCAGAGCCATTCAGCGCCAGTCCATAAAATTACGATCATCCCAAGAACGTCTGGAGCATTAGGATATACGATGCAGGTGGAAGAGGGAGAAAAATTCCTGTTGAGCAAGGAAGAAGCATTGGATAAGATTGCCACATTGACAGGAGGTCGTGCGGCAGAGGAGTTCATTTTCCAGTCTATCACAACTGGTGCATCCAATGATATTGAACAGGCAACAAGGCTGGCACGTGCTATGGTGACACGTTATGGTATGAGTGACCAGTTTGGAATGGTTGCTTTGGAAACAGTGACAAACCAGTATCTTGGCGGAGATACTTCCCTTACCTGTTCTCCAGAGACAGCAAGGAAGATTGATGAGGAAGTCATTGAGGTTGTAAAGAAGCAGTATGAAAAAGCATTGGCTATCCTCAAGGAGAATGCAGCAAAATTAAATGAACTTTCTGAATATCTTCTGGAAAAGGAGACGATCACAGGTGAAGAGTTCATGGAGATCTTTACAAGAGAATAAAATGCAGATGTTTTGTAAGGATCAAATATTTGTATAGTGTGTATAGTAGAAAAAAGATGGCTGGATAGGTTGATATCCAGTCATCTTTTTTATATAAGTAGTATAACTTATAAGGCAATAGGTATGTTGTAGGGAAAAAGAAAATCAGACCAGAAGAAAACAAAAAATCGGAAAGATCTGGAGTTTTTTTGTTTCGAGGGATGACTTCTTTTTACAGTCGTGGTAGAATGTTTGAATGGTATTATGTAGTAAATGCATGGAGAATTTTTACAACATAAAGAGTGCAGAAATCCTATTCCTTTAGGTGTGGGATGGAAAGCACTGCTAATGTTTGTAAGGCATGATTCATACATATATTGTAATAAAAAGAAGAATAGATGCAGAGGAGAATAAAAATGAAGATTGTTGTATTAGCAGGCGGAACTAGCACAGAGAGAGATGTTTCTTTAAGTTCAGGAACAAAAATTTATAAAGCATTGAAGTCATTGGGACATCAGGCGATCCTTTTGGACGTATATTTGGGAATAGAAGGCGATTGCAGTCAGATTTTTGAAGAGGATAGAGACTGGGCATCAGGAATCCAAAATATTACACAGACAGCACCGGATATTGAGGCTGTAAAAGCAATGAGAAAAGATGGAGGAAAGAGCTTTTTTGGTCCTAATGTAATTTCTATCTGTCAGGAGGCAGATATTGCCTTTCTTGCTCTTCATGGAGAAAATGGTGAGAATGGAAAAATTCAGGCAGCGTTTGATCTTTTGGGAATCCGTTATACAGGTACGGATTATCTTAGTTCTGCGTTGGCTATGGATAAAGGACTGGCAAAAGAGATGTTTGTGTTACATCAGATTCCAACCCCAGCAGGTGTGTGCAAGACTGTGGAAGAATTGAAAAAGGGCTGTCCAAAAGAAGTGGCACTTCCTGCTGTAGTGAAAGTTTGTAATGGGGGATCTAGCGTGGGCGTTTCTATTGTGAGAAGTGAGCAGGAGTATATGGCAGCAGTTTTAGAAGCCGGAAAGTATGATAATAAGGCAATTGTAGAACAATATATAGAAGGAAGAGAATTTTCTGTTGGTGTTATTGAAGGAAAGGCACTTCCTGTTATTGAAATCGCGCCGATTGCTGGATTTTATGATTATAAGAATAAGTATCAAGCAGGAAGCACAGTGGAAACTTGTCCGGCAGATCTACCACAGAAAAAAGCAGAAGAAATGCAAAATATTGCAGAAAGAGTGTTTGAGGCGTTGCGCTTGAAAAAATATGCAAGAATGGATTTTATGATGGATCACGAAGGCGGTCTGTATTGTCTGGAGGCAAATACACTGCCTGGCATGACACCAACCTCTTTGATGCCACAGGAAGCACAAGCAATAGGAAAGAGTTATGAGGAATTGTGTCAGTGGATCGTGGATATTTCTATGAAAGACTGATAACATGTACTGCCCCGTGCCTTTAGATGAACTTGATAAAATACTTAGGTAAAGAAATTATATAGAAATGAATGCAAAAACGAACAAACGTTTGCAAAATGCAGTAATTTGTGATATCATATGTTTAAATGAATGGAAGAAAAACACCTCTCTTCTAAAATGAGAGGATCAATGTGCCTAAGGAGGAAGTTGACGTAATGGCGAAACAATATATCAGGATTCGCGGGGCAAATGAACATAATTTAAAAAATATTTCTTTAGATATTCCAAGGAATGAACTGGTGGTTTTGACTGGATTGAGTGGATCTGGCAAATCATCTTTAGCTTTTGATACAATCTATGCGGAAGGGCAGAGACGTTATATGGAATCTCTGTCCTCCTATGCGAGACAGTTTTTGGGGCAGATGGAAAAACCGGATGTAGAGAATATAGAGGGGCTTTCACCGGCAATTTCCATTGATCAGAAATCTACAAACCGTAATCCTCGTTCTACTGTTGGAACAGTGACAGAGATTTATGATTATATGAGACTCTTATATGCCAGAATTGGCATTCCGCACTGTCCAAAATGTGGCAGAGAGATACGCAGGCAGACGATCGATCAGATGGTGGATCAATTGATGGAATTGCCGGAACGGACGAAGATCCAGCTGCTTGCTCCGGTTGTGCGGGGACGTAAGGGAGAACATGTCAAGGTCTTAGAGAGTGCCAGAAAGAGCGGTTATGTCCGTGTGCGGATTGATGGAAGTATTTATGAGCTTTCTGAAGAGATAAAATTGAATAAGAATAATAAACACAATATAGAAATCGTGGTGGATCGTCTGATCATTCGAGAGGGGATAGAGAAAAGGCTGACAGACTCCATTGAGACGGTGATGAAGCTGTCTGATGGTCTCATGATCGTCGATGTATCAGATGCAGATGCCATGAATTTTAGCCAGAGTTTTGCATGTCCAGATTGCAATATCAGCATAGAAGAAGTAGAACCGAGAAGTTTTTCTTTTAATAATCCTTTTGGTGCGTGTCCTGATTGTTTTGGTTTAGGATATAAGATGGAATTTGATCTGGATCTGATGATCCCAGACAAGAGCCTGAGCATTGCACAGGGAGCGATCGTAGTGCTTGGATGGCAGTCCTGCACAGATAAGAACAGTTTTAGCCGTGCAATTTTAGATGCATTGGCAAAAGAATATCATTTTAGTCTGGAAACTCCTTTTGAAGAATATCCAGAAGAGATCAAGGATATTTTGGTGTATGGAACACATGGGAAAGAAGTGAAAGTGCATTATCGCGGTCAGCGAGGAGAAGGTGTTTATGATGTTGCATTTGAAGGTCTGATCGAGAATGTAAACAGACGTTATCGTGAGACGTTTTCTGAGAGTTCCAAAGCAGAGTATGAGAGCTATATGAGAATCACACCATGTCCGACCTGTCATGGTCAGCGTCTAAAAAAGACATCACTGGCAGTGACAGTTGGGGGCAAGAATATTTATGAGGCAACCAATTTATCTATTGTAAAATTCAAAGAATTTCTGGATCAGTTGAAATTGACGCCAACGCAGGAGATGATAGGGGAGCAGATCTTAAAAGAGATCAAGTCCAGAGTGAGTTTTCTGATCAATGTGGGATTGGATTATCTGGCACTTTCAAGGGCAACCGGGACATTATCAGGAGGTGAAGCACAAAGAATCCGTCTGGCAACTCAGATTGGCTCTGGACTGGTTGGGGTGGCTTATATATTAGATGAACCAAGTATTGGTCTGCATCAGAGAGACAATGATAAATTGTTGAATACGCTGTTTCATCTGCGTGATCTGGGAAATAGTGTTCTTGTGGTAGAACATGATGAAGATACGATGAGAGCAGCAGATTGTATTGTGGATATTGGTCCGGGTGCAGGTGAGCATGGAGGTCAGGTGGTTGCAATTGGGACTGCAGAGGAGATCATGCAGTGTGAGAAATCGATCACTGGAGCATATCTGAGTGGAAGAATCTGTATTCCTGTTCCTACACAGAGAAAGAAACCAATAGGATGGCTGACAGTCCGTGGAGCTTCAGAGAATAATTTAAAGAAGATCAATGTAGATTTCCCTTTGGGTGTGATGACTTGTGTGACAGGAGTTTCAGGTTCTGGCAAGAGTTCTCTTGTAAATGAAATCTTATATAAGGCACTTGCTAAAAAATTGAATAGGGCAAGGACGATCCCCGGAAAGCACGATGGAATTGATGGAATCGAGCAGTTAGATAAGGTAATTGCAATTGACCAGTCTCCGATTGGAAGAACACCAAGATCAAACCCTGCGACATATACTGGGGTGTTTGACCAGATCCGAGAATTGTTTGCAGCTACTTCCGACGCAAAAGCAAAGGGATATTCTAAGGGAAGATTTAGTTTTAATGTAAAAGGTGGACGATGTGAGGCATGCAGTGGAGATGGTATCATCAAGATCGAAATGCATTTTCTGCCAGATGTCTATGTACCATGTGAAGTATGTCATGGAAAACGCTATAATAGGGAAACTTTAGAGGTTAAATATAAAGGAAAGAGTATTTATGACGTCTTAAATATGACAGTAGAAGAAGCATTGAAGTTTTTTGAGAATGTTCCATCTATTGCCAGAAAGATTGCAACATTAAATGATGTAGGACTTTCTTATATCCGTTTGGGACAACCCTCTACAGAATTATCCGGAGGAGAAGCACAGAGAATTAAATTAGCAACAGAGCTTTCCAGACGCAGTACAGGAAAGACAATTTATATTTTGGATGAACCGACAACAGGACTGCATTTTGCAGATGTCCATAAGTTGATCGAGATTTTGAAACGTCTGACAGATGGTGGAAATACAGTGATCGTGATCGAACATAATCTGGATGTGATCAAAACAGCAGATTATCTGATCGATATTGGACCTGAGGGCGGAGATAAAGGTGGAACGGTGATCGCAAAGGGAACACCAGAAGAAGTAGCAGACAATCCAATTTCCTATACAGGAAAGTATGTCAAAAAATATCTGGAACAGAAGAAATAGGATAAAGATAAATAAAGTACAGATCGATATTATAAAAAGAAATCAAGGTAAAAAGATTGAAACGTGTAATATGGCATGCCTTAGAGAAATATTCTCAAATTGGGCATGCCATATTTAAAATTAGTTTTTTCCTATGATTTATATTAAGTTATTGTCGGAAGCTGCCTTGTAATACACTGCAAGAGGAAGAAGGGATTGAGCAAAGTTTTTAGTTCCATTTCCTTGATTGATCACAGAATCTCCCACATGTTTTTTTCCAGATACAGCATTTTTGGAAGGTTCATTCATTGCGTTGTAAAATGTTACAAGTCCAGGTTTTAGATATTTGGCATCTCCTGACAATTCATAAGCATTCTGGAGCGCTTCAAGGATCAAAGTATTATTGCCGCTTCTTGCAAGGCTTGGAAGTTCTTTGTAGTAGAATGTACCATCTTCCAGAAGACAATTTTCTATCATATCATCAACAGCATCTAAGATCATTTCTTTGATGTGTTC
>CAJMNU010000091.1 GCA_905214855.1 uncultured bacterium
ATATTTCGGTCTTTGACATACTTGTCTATACTTTTTAGGTCTTGGCATTTTTCTTCCTCCATCCTGTCTCAAAATACAGTCTTTTGACACTCCCCACAGCCAAAGCAGGAAGGTACGACACATCGAATAAGTCATTATTTCTATACTTATCTGACAATAGGGATGATCTGCTCATACAACATAACATACTTATCCTGAATATTTCTATTATCATGATAATGTCCAAAAAACCATTTCTTAAAATCCAGCGTTTCTTTCACTTCCATTAAATAATCAGTCAGACGGTCTGGTACATACAATCCCTCTCCAAAAATCTTCTGGATATCTGTAGGAGCACAGTGTGTTACCACAAAATCTACCATTCCTCCAACCTTTTTTACATTCTTTCTTCCCTCTTCACATTCTTCCTCAGATGGCAGTTCTTCTTTCCACCAACTTACATGATCTACCCGATATGAAATCTTCTCTTTATCTAATTTTTTCTTTTTTCTGTCAAATTCCGGATCTTTGGTATCCAAAATCCCTCCAGAAATATCATGACTCTGAGCACCTCCAAACGTAAAAAAGCGACTATTCTCAATCTCATAAACCTGTCCACGCATCAAATGGAGTACGGATGGTTTGATTCTTTGTATATTTCCTCCATTCCACTTCTCTACTGGGTAAGAAGCAAGCAGATCATAGTTTTCATGGTTTCCATCTACCCAAAGAGTAGTAAATGGTTTTTTCTCCAGCCAATCTAACCAATATCTCTGTTCTTTATCGTCTGCCCAGAATCCAAAATCCCCACAAACAATCACATAATCATCTTTTGTCATTTCTTTCTGTTCTGGAAAACATGACATAGAAAAACGTCTGTAATCTCCGTGTGTATCTCCAGTAATATAAATTGCCATCTTTCATGCTCTCCCTTTCATGGATTATATTGACTCTTCTTACTCCTCAATCTTTTATATTTCCTTATATTTTCTTCTCTCACTTACCTTTATATCTACATGTTCTAACTCCAACAGTTTGATTTTCTTCTCTATCCCTCCTGCATAACCAGTCAATGTTCCATTTGCACCTATCACACGATGACATGGAACCAAAATAGAAATTTTATTATGTCCAACCGCACCTCCCACAGCCTGTGCTGACATTTGCATGATTCCCCTTTTCTTTGCAATCTGATCTGCAATTTCCCCATATGTCATTGTTTTTCCATATGGAATAGTACACAAAATCTTCCAAACCTCAAGCTGAAACGCACTTCCCACCAAATGCATAGGAACATCCACATCCGGCTCTACACCTGAAGAATACATATCAAGCCATTTTTTTGCCTTTTGTAAGGCAGGTGTTTCTCTTCTTTCACATTGTTTTTCCAAAGAACATGCAAAATCTTTTTGTTCTTCAAACCAAACCCCAGTTAGTGCCATCTCATCTGCGGTCAGGAACAGTTTTCCGATTGAAGAACAATACTCACTCATGTACTGCATCTATCTCACCCCATCTTAATTCCACATTCTATCTCATATCTTTTGGTGAACTACTCGATAATTGATCTTCTTTTTCTTTCTTTTTTCTCTTGATACATATTTTCATCTGCGACACGTATCAATAACTGCATATCCTGTCCATCCATTGGATAGAATGCAGTTCCTACAGAAAACTGAATGTATTATTAGCATTCATCTTATCTCCTGTAAACACATCCCCACATTTCTTTTTTACAAGGGTAACAATATCTTCCAGTTCCGTGATACTGGAAACACCATATAAAAATGCAACAAACTCATCTCCTCCCATTCTGGCACAGATTCCATGTCCATCTACTGCATCTTGAAGGATTCCTGCTATTTTCTGTATATATACATCTCCCATCACATGACCATACTGATCATTGATATTTTTAAGATTATCAGCATCTATCATCATAAACATTGCACACCCCAGTTCCTCTTTGTTCAAGAATATTTTTGTTGTCTTCTCAAGGAATCCCCTGCGGTTATACAATTTTGTTAACAAGTCTATTTCATTTTGCTCTCTTAGTTGATGAATCTCCCCCCACCACAAAGAAACATCTGTTACATAATATGTAATACTTTGTTTTTCAATATCCTTTTCAATACATAAATAATGGACTGCACCATTTTTATTATATTTGTATATATGCTCTTTAGGATTCACTTCATGTAATTCTGCCTGATCTAACTTTTCTTGTACCAGATCAACTACCGTCTCTGAAGACTCACCTTCTGGAATCATAAGTCCTAAAATGTCCAGCATACGTTCATTTACAAATGTTTTCTTATAAAATAGATTTTTTTCCAGAATACCCACTGGAATTTTCCCTTTATCTATGATATAAGAAAGTTTGTTCCAGTTAGAACGGATATTATCCAGCATATGATTAATATAAAACAAAAGATCATCAAATTCTATAATCCCTGTTTCCACTATAATATTATCTACATTGCCATCTTCAATCTTTTCCAAACCATGAATGATATGTTTCAGATTTCCTATCGATATACCATCTTATAATCCCAATGACCCCCAGTGCAACCAGCATCACATAAAGCAAAATCAAGATAGTAGACCAGGCGATCTCTTTTAAGGGATACCATGATAGATAGGTTCGTATCAAAAGATACTCTCCATACTCCTTTGCATAAACACAATAACGCTTTCCGCCAAATTTCTGATGAAATGCATTTATTTCATTATTTATGCAGTGATCATATATCTGCTGTTTGTGACTCATATCCATTCCAATTAAATTTTCCCGTTGATTCCGATGCTGCATATATAATTGAAGATAAATATTCGCAGGCAAAATCAACACAAGAAAGAATACGATCATAGTTTATGTTAACTTTGGTAATGTTTGTTTTATACTTTTACTTTTTTTCATATTTCATACACCATTTCCCCTGTTTTATCTACTCTATTTTCATTTTTTGTGTTAATTATACTATACATTGTCAAAAAAGATAATTCAATATCTGATATTATTTTTACTTCATAAGAACTTTTTTTCTATCTCTTCTCAAACATTAGTAACAATCAGTAACATACGAATCACAAAAAACGCAGTACTCTTTCTTGCTAGTACTGCATTTTTCCGGTCTCTATATTGTTGCACTTAACTAGATGCTTTAAAATTATATACTGGTTTCATAATATCAATCACATCCACAGATTCACAGATCACATCAAGGATATCTTCCAGAGATTTATATGCCATTGGCGCTTCATCAATCGTCATCTCATTCACAGAAGTGGTGTAAATCCCCTGCATCGCTTTCTTATATTCCTCCAATGCCAACAATTCTTTCGCTTTACTTCTTGACATCAACCTGCCCGCCCCATGTGGCGCAGAATCATTCCACTCAGAATTTCCTTTCCCCAAAGCGATCACAGACCCATCACGCATATTGATGGGAATTAGTACTTTTTTTCCTGCATGAGCCGCAATCGCACCTTTTCTTAATATCTTCTCTCCTATATCAATATAATTATGGATCGTATGGAAACTATCAAGTGCTGTCATTCCTGTTCGTTCCCAAATGATCTCTGCCATTTTTTCTCTGCTTCTTTTTGCAAAATTCTGACAGATTTCCACATCATGCAGATAATCTTCCAAAAACGTTCCGTATAACCAACACAGATCTTCTGGAACAAAAAGTTCATGTGTCTCATAGTGTTTCTGCAATTCTTTTAATGCATTCTGGATCTCACTTCTTCTTCCTTCTGCCTTATATAACTGAATAATCTCATCTCTCTTCTTAAAATATTCTTCTTTTCCCATGTGAAGTTCTATTGCAAGATTCTGATAAATCTCAGCCACTTGTTTTCCAAGATTTCGACTTCCAGAATGAATGACTAGATAATATGTCCCATCCGATGCCTTATCCACCTCAATAAAATGATTTCCACCTCCTAATGTTCCAAGAGAACGCTCCAATCTCTTGGAATCCCTCAAAGAACGATAACAACAAAGATCTGTTAAAGGAAATCTCTCCTGCCTCCCTTCCCATACATTTTTACCAGATGGTATGTAATGACATGCCTCATCTATCTTTTCAAAATCCAACTTTGTATCAGATAATTTTACTGTATACATTCCACATCCAATATCTACTCCTACAATATTAGGACATACCTTATCACTTACTGTCATTGTTGTTCCAATTGTACAACCTTTTCCAGCATGAACATCTGGCATGATCCTGATCTTACTCCCTCTTGTCAACTCATGATCACACATACGTCTAATCTGTTCTATCGCCTCTTCCTCTATCACCTTTGCATAACAGATAGCAGTATTGACTTTTCCTTTTATTTCTAACATACTCTCATCTCCTCTTTTTATTTTTCCATACCATATCTCATGTGTCCTTCAATTGCTATCTTTTCTTCTCTACTTTCTCTATTTTCATCTTTATTCTACAAAGAAATTATCTTTTTATCTTGGAAAAAAAGCTGCGAACATTACTTAATGCCCACAGCTTCTCTGATTCTGTAATCTTTCTTTTATTAATTTAACAAAACGGACTGGCTCTGTAACCTTTATCATAGGACCAAAAGAAAGTATCCGGATCACCAGCTCTGTTTCATCATCTTTATCATACCAAACTGTGATCTTATAATAGTTTTCTTTCAGTCTCTCTGCCTGTTTCTCAAAATGTGCAAAATGCAGAAGAACCCGTTCCAAAGCATTTCTTTTATCTATCAATTCAAACATCACATACCTTGATTGTGGTATAGGCATTTTATCCATATGGATATGGTACTCTTTTGCAGCTCGTTCACATTTTTGGATTCTGGCAAGATTTATCGTTCTTCCCCGTCTGTTATCAGAACCGATCAAGCGGATTTTATCATCTTTTTCTGAATATTCCAAATATTGTGGTATCAATACCATCTGTGTTAAGCTGCCTCTGTGATTTTCAGTATGTATATTCAATGGATATTGATTTTTAATGGCATCAAGAATCTGTCTGAAATTTTTTATATAAGACTCATCTTCATAATGATCTCCATCCGCATACTGATCAAAAATTTCATAATCCTCTCTTGTGAACAATGCTTCTATATCATTTAATTCTAACCTATCAATTTCATCTGATATATCATCTTGAAACAAATGTATTCGTGGATCAAGAAAAATTGCTTTAAGCCACTGTTTCTGGATCAAGGTAAGAGGCATGGAAGGCACATGATGTAAGATTGTTGTCCCATCTTCCTTTAAAAGCTGCCATCTTCTTTTTGCAAATGCCGGTTCTATATTCAAGATGCTTTCATAAAAAGCATACTCTTCTATAATCTGACGAAATTCTTGTTCTTTTAAGGGGTGATCCAGAGCAGCCATAAGAATCCGAGCAACCACTTGATAATAAATACTATATAATTCACTAAATATCATATATGTCCTCTTATTCACTGCTTTCTAAGCCATACATTCTATACATGGATTCTAGGTCATCAAAGAATTCTTCTTCTATTTTAGGATCAGAAAAATGGATTTCTGTAATACGACCAATAAAAGTCCTGATCCATGGGATCAGTTCACTGGAATCAAAAACATCTGCCGAAAAATGGCTGGTATTTCTGTCTATTCTTGTTACAGTTCCGCACCGTTTTTCTCGTTCTAATCTTTTATGGATATAAGATTCAAAATCTCCATATTGCACTGTAAATTCTATATGTTCCATTCTTGCACCAGATCTGCTCTGTGTACTCACTCCCCACATATATGGTTTCATCTTATTCCATTTCTCACGAAAAACATCAAAGTCCTTATGCTTCTCCCCAAGAGTCACTTCAAAGATATGATCTATCCTAAGAGAACGAATTCTCCTAATCTGCGGCACATAAGCCATAAGATACTGCCGCCCATTCTGTACACTGATCCTGATTTGAAGAGGAACAACATCCTGTTTGCTAATTCCTTCCTTATGTCTGTTCCTATTTTTTACATGAACCACTCTCTTTTCCTGTATTGCTTCAAACAATCGGCAAAGGATCTCGCTGTCCAGAGCAGAGGTAATATAATGATGCTTAAAAGCAAAATAATCTCTTTCACTATTTTGATGACAGGTATCTATTTTTTTATTATCAAGTAAAAAAGAACCAATCACACCACATGGAGCTGTTTCTGAAAAAAAGTCCAAAAGCTCTTTATTGTATA
>CAJMNU010000092.1 GCA_905214855.1 uncultured bacterium
GGAGCAGGGTCTTCGTTTCGCTATCCGTGAGGGTGGTAGAACAGTTGGTTCTGGTAGAGTAGTTTCTATCATCGAGTAATCACCAATTGCTGATCGATAAGAATTTGAGATCAATTTTAAAATATAGATGACACCGGATGGTGTCTTGTGTCCAAGCGTAAGATGCCCGTAGAACTTCGGTTCTACGGGTTTTTCTGTTACCAATTTTGACAGGAAATATGTTTTAAGAATAAAAAGAGATCCGTAACATGATATACCTTTTCCTATTGACAAAAGGCATAATAGGTTACAGATCTTTTTTGATTTTTTATTATCTCATTTTTATGTATGAGCAGAAATGGGAAGATTATGATGTTTTTTTCCATTGCATTGCTGCATACGCATCGGGGATACCGCCTGTCACAGTTTTTCCCTGTAAAGATTCCAGAGGTTTAACAGTATGTAAAATGGCAGTTTTAACGTCAGCCAATGTCCAATCTGTATGATAGGAATAAAGCATAGCTGCAATTCCAGTTACCATAGGAGCAGCCATGGAAGTTCCGCTCATCATACTATATCTTCCTTCGGGTAAAGTACTTAAAATGGATTCTCCGGGAGCGGCAAGATCAACGCTGGTTTTGCCATAATTAGAACTGTTGCTTAACGTTCCATCAAAGTTAATACTTGCTACAGAAATGATGTTTTCTTGAGGGTAGCAAGCTGGATATACTGGGGATTGATCAATATTATAGCCAAGATTATAGGTAGAATCACCATTTCCACATGCTGCGACAAACAGCATAGGAGATTCACTGATTATTGTTTGCATTTGTGGATAATCTTTGTAAGTTCCAAGACTTAAGTTACAGATGGAAGCACCGTTTGCCTGAGCATATTTGATTGCTTTGAGTACAGATTCATATTGTCCAGTCCCTTGATTGCCATTTACTGTTTTTAGTACCATGACTTTGACATATTTAGAATCTGCAATACCAGAAATACCAATTTCATTTCCTCGGGATGCGGCAATTGTTCCAGCACTGTGAGTGCCATGTTTTTCTTCAGAAGAGGCGGTGCTGTCATGAATGATAGGGGAATCATCAATGAAATTCCAACCATAACGGTCATCTATGTAACCGTTTTTGTCATTATCAATACCATCTCCATCGATCTCATCCTTATTAATCCAGATAGATTCTTGTAGATCTGGGTGTGTAATATCTACCCCAGAGTCGATCAAGGCTACAATGACATCCCGTTTTTGATCGGAAGAATCATATAATTCCCAAGCTGGCTTTAGATTGATATCAATTCCGGGAACGGATTCAATGGTCAGATAGGCTTTAGAAGCAGGACCTTCTCCAGCTACAGCATTGGCAAGACTATGATCTTGTTCAGCTTCTTCAGTCAATTCTAAATAGTTCATTTCTATAGAGCGCTCAAAAGAACCATCATTAAGGAATGCCCATTGCCATGAAGTGTAAAGGTCATTCGTCTCTAATGGTATGGCTGCTGGTCCATTGACATAGGCAAATGATTGAAAAGAAGCATCAGAAGAGGATGGCAGACTGTCAGAAATCATATTTAGACAGAAGCCAGAAATTAACAGAGTAGTAAAAAACGTAGTTTTGGTCATGTTTATAGTGTCCCTTTCTGATATATTGAAAAATGTATGTTGTATGCTTGAGTTGCTTTGTGGATAGTTCGTAGATAGTCTGTATAGTGCAAGAAGTATCTATGAGGAAAATTATAGCATATTTTAGGCAAAATGGAAATGTAGGCTTTAGTTGACAAGAAAAATTGTGGCTTTTATAATATATTTATGAGGAAGAATGTAAGAGAGTGGTGGATTATAAGATGGGGGAAGAAAAGTTCCGAAATCAGATTTATTGGCTGACATGCCTGTTCAGCATTCTAGTAGTTGGAGTACACAGCGAAAATGCAGCGTTATTTGATTTGACAGAAGATTCTGGAATCATATCATCGGCTGTGATCTGGCTGCAAAAGGTGATTGCACAACAGATTGGACAGATTGCGGTTCCAGGATTTTTTTTGGTGTCAGGATATCTGTTTTACCGGAAATTTCGCTTTTCTAAATTGTTTCAAAAATGGAGATCCAGAATAGGCACTCTTTTTATTCCTTATGTTATCTGGAATCTTTTATACTATATTGTGTATTGTGTGTTTTCAGCTGTTCCGATTTTATCAGCTGCATCCGGTGTGGAACATGTTACATGGAGTATGTCAGGAGTATGGGATGCGATTGTAAATTATACATACAATCCTGTATTTTGGTATTTGTTCCAATTGATCCTATTGGTGGTATCTGCCCCGTTTTTATATGTACTTTTGTGTAATCGATGGGTTGGAATGGCTGCGTTGCTCTGTGCATGGATGGCAGTTGCTGGTCATATTCAGGTCGGAATGTTGAATGCGGATGCTTTGGTATATTATGGGACAGGGGCATATCTGGCTCTTCATGCAAGAACATGGATGGAACAGTCACATAAAAAGGCAGGATGGATAAGTGGGATACTATGTATTGTGATCCCAATTATTTTAGAGGCAGTCAGTCCTCTAGCAATTTTCCCCGTTCCTTTGGTACTTCTCCGTTTGGGAATCCCATTGGGACTTTGGCTGATCATGAATGAGATGCATTTGCCAAAGGTAAAAGAATGGATGAAGGGGACTTTTTTTGTATATGCAACTCATTTTTTGATTGTTCGTACTTTGAATAAGTTAGGGGCGATGATTTGGAGAGAAAATGCTTTTGCAGCGTTCTTTCTATATATAGTAGATATTGCGATGGCGTTTGGAGCAGCATGGATCTGTAAAAAAGTTCTGGGTCGCTTTACACCATTTCTTTGGAAATGGATCTCTGGGGGACGGTAAAGAAACACCGAAAAGCAGCCATTTTTCGTAGAAAAATGAGCGGATTTGAGGTGTTTTGAGGATTGTGGGAGCACATAGTGCGGAGCAATCCGGTAGCAGAGGGGTCAAAATTCTTTTGACCCCAACATCATGATATAAAATTAAGAAAAGAAAGAGAAAAAGAAAGGAAAGAAAATATGTGGATTGCTGATCAGTGGAAAGAGTATGAGGTGATAGATTGCTCCAGAGGAGAAAAATTGGAGAGGTGGGGAGATTATCTTCTGGTTCGACCAGATCCACAGGTGATCTGGGATACTCCACGCACACATCGGGGATGGAAGAAGATGAATGGACATTATCACCGCAGTTCCAAAGGAGGAGGAGAGTGGGAGTTCTTTGATCTTCCAGAACAGTGGGAGCTTCATTATCATGGATTGACATTCTGGCTGAAACCATTTAGCTTTAAACATACAGGACTCTTCCCAGAACAGGCAGTCAATTGGGATTGGTTTGGGGAGAAAATCAAAAATGCGGGAAGACCGATCAAGGTATTGAATTTGTTTGCATATACAGGCGGAGCGACACTTGCTGCGGCAAAGGCAGGAGCAAGCGTAACACATGTAGATGCTTCTAAGGGAATGGTAGCATGGGCAAAGGAAAATGCAAAGGCTTCCGGACTTGAAAATGCATCGATCCGCTGGCTGGTGGATGACTGTGTAAAGTTTGTGGAGAGAGAGATCCGCAGAGGGAATCATTATGATGCGATCATTATGGATCCGCCATCTTATGGAAGAGGACCAAAAGGAGAAATATGGAAAATTGAAGATTCCATTCATCCATTTGTGAAATTGTGTGCAAATCTGCTTTCTGATAAGCCATTATTTTTCCTGATCAATTCTTATACAACAGGGCTGGCACCTTCTGTGCTTTCTTATATGTTGGCTACAGAACTCAATCCAAAGTTTAAAGGTCATGTAGAAGCTCAGGAGATTGGGCTTCCAGTGAAAGAGACGGGATTGGTTCTGCCGTGTGGTGCATCTGGAAGATGGGAGAGTATAGAAAAATAGTAGGATGATTTTTTCTGATAGAATTAGCAGAACAGATCTATGTAATACTATATAACATAACATTATTGATAGAAGTAATAATTGATAGAAGTAATATAAGGAACATCATTGCCATTCATATCATATTCATTTGTTTATGGTATGGATGGCTATTTTTATGTTTGAGGAGAAACCGTAATAATATTGAAAGATTATTTTTATTGAATAATTTGAAAGGTACTGATAAAATAAATGATAATATAAGGTAGGTACAGAAGAGTGTATTACCACATCAAAACAATCTATAAAAAGGTTGGAGAAGTTCATATAAGGAGAAAAAGGGATGAGAAAAAAAGGGATAGCAATTCTCTTATGTTCTGCTCTCCTCACCTTGGGTGCTGCGTGTACATCTTACGCAGCAGGATGGGTACAGGAAGGAAATAACTGGACATATCAGGATAATAATGGAAATAAAGTGAAAAATGGCTGGGCAAAAGGGACGGCTGACGGTCTTTGGAGATATCTGGATGCCAATGGCAATATGGCAATCAATTGTTGGGTGGACGATGATACCTATTATGTAGACCAGAATGGTATCATGGCAACCGATAAATGGCTGAAAGTTTCCGCAGATAATTATGGTAATTATAAGTGGTACTATTTGGGAAGTACAGGACGCATGATTTCTGAAGCATGGAAGAAGATCAGTGACAGGTATTATTATTTTGATGATGAAGGCGTGATGCAGACCGGCTGGCTGGAAGACGGCGACAATATATATTATCTTGGCAGTGATGGCGCAATGCGTACTGGCTGGCAGAATGTTGTACCTTATGATGAAGATGAGGACGAGGATGATGGTGGTCCTGTCTTTGATGATAGTGGAGATAAAAAATGGTTTTATTTTGATTCTAAGGGAAGACTGTATAAACCCGATGATGATTATGGAGAGAAGAGAATCAATAATACATGGTATTGTTTTAATAACAATGGAGAGATGCAGATTGGCTGGGTTGCCTTGGATGGCAATGTAACAGATATTTCCGGATATAAGTATTATGCAGAGAATGGCGTGAGACAGACTGGATGGCAGCTTTTATATCCACCGGAGGATGTAGATGGAACTTCTTATGATGAGGAACAGTATTATTATTTTGAGAATGATGGAAGTCCTAAAGTAGGTCCTCAGGAAGGAAGCGGAAGAGAGGAAGATCTGGTAAGGATCAGTGGTATTACTTATTTATTTAATGACTATGGTAATCCGATTCAGGGACTTCAGAGAGTTCAGATGAAAAATGATTCCGGTTACACTGCATACTATTTTGGAGATAAAGCGACCAGTTCAGTTGTGACAGGAAAGAAGACACTGGAAGAGGGAGATGGAAGCGATTCTGTATTCTATTTTGCTGAAACTGGTTCTTATAAAGGAAGAGGATATAATGGAGTACATGACGGATATCTCTATTATATGGGAAGACTTCAGAAAGCAGATTCCTCTGCACGTTATGAAGCGTTCAGTATCCCGACAGGGGATGCTTATACTACTTATGTAGTCAATACTTCTGGTAAGGTACAGAAAAAGAGGACGATCAAGGATTCAGATGGCAATAAGTTTGAGACAAACAGTGCTGGTGTGCTTCAAAAGATCAATGAAGAGACATTTGGAGGCGGAAATTATAAAGAACCAATCGCACCAGTATTTCCAAATGAATAAAAAATAAAAAGCAAAAGGATCTGGGATTCAAAAAGTAATAAGATAGGATTATGAAGAAACAGGGAAGACGAAATGTCTCCCCTGTTTCTTTCTTGGCAGGTAGCAAGAATCCCCTGCCTTTAGGTATGGGGAGTGTCAAATTGAGAATACATGGTTGTTATTATGGGGAATTTTGCTTAAAAGAAGAAGATAAAAAAAATAAAAAAAGGGCTTGCTTTTTAAAACAAAGTGTGCTATCCTGAAAAAGCTGTGACATGATAGCTGTGAAGCGCGAGGTTGCTGCCGAGACGAAGAATCGTCGATAGCAGGTTTTCCGTGGAGCGAATGTCAAGTTAGGAAACTGGCGACAAGTCACTGT
>CAJMNU010000093.1 GCA_905214855.1 uncultured bacterium
ACACTTCCACATCCAGCCTGCGCAGCTCCCCTGAAAATGCTTTGATCACATCCGAAGATTTATCAGAACAAGGAAATACTCTGTTGCCACGTTCTACTTTCAGAGGGCATCCTCCCTCTTCCACCAGACGCATTACATCCTGATTTGTAAAACTATAAAACGCACTATACATAAATTTGGGGTTCGTCACCATATTTTGGAATAATTCTTCCACATCACAGGCATTGGTCACATTACATCTGCCTTTGCCTGTGATATAGATTTTTTTTCCTAATTTTTCATTTTTTTCATAAATGGTCACATCATGCCCGTTTTTGGCGGCTGCAATAGCTGCCGTCATTCCGGCAGCTCCACCACCGATCACTGCTACTTTACTCATGTCTTTTCTTTCTTCTCAACTTCCTGTATCTTTTTTAATACGAAATCCAAAATAGTTTTTTGCCAGTTTTTTCACACAAATTTATCTGTCTTTTAGTATATCCCAAACGATCCTCTATTACAACCAGACATTCTTTTTTCTATTTATTTTACCTCTCTGATCTCCACGTCTGTATAAAACTTATGCAAGATCTCCTCGTATGTCTTTCCTGCCTTTGCCATGCCCTGAGCACCATTCTGACTCATTCCCACTCCATGACCATAACCACCTCCCCAGATTCTAAATGTTGTCACTCCATTTTCAGAACCCAGATTATCAATGTGGATAAATGCACTTGGAAGTGTAGTGGAATTCCTCAGATAGCTTCCATCGGCACGTACGATCGTCTGTGTTGGATCTGCGAGCATGGTACGGATCTGCCCCTGCCCTGTGATCATATATTCCCCCTTCGTGCCAACTACCTTTAATTTTTCACCAATTCCTCCAGTTCCTCTCTCCACCATAACAAGATCTGTGATCGTTCCTATCCCCGGAATCACACTCTCTAATTTTATACTGGTCAGCTTCATTCTCCAGCGATATAGAGAAAAACCGCTCTCATAAGTAGAATAGGAGGTATCCTTAATAAACTGCTCAAACGCCGCATTACTTGTCAGATCCAGCTTTTGATCCCCATTTTTCAGAAGAACACCATGCAGATATGGAACTTCCTCCAAAGAAGCTCCCCAAATCGTTCCATCTGTCGTATGCCCACAGGAGGTGGAAAAATAAAATGCGGTCTGTACCACTCCATTTACACAGAGCATCTTTCCATATGTCTCATTGACAGCAGCATCTGAACGTTCACTTTGCAATGCATTGTTATAAACCTGAAACTCTGTACTGTCGTTGACATGCGCCCCATACTCATAATAGCTGTTCGTCTGGATCTGTTTATATGCATAACTTCTCGCACAGACTGCCTGTGCTTTTAATGCTTCTTTTTCATATGTTGCTGGCATTTCACTGGGAACTACCTTTTTCAGATAGTCTTCCATATACAGATCGTTGATGATTACGATCCCCTTATCTGTTTTAATAAGTTCCAAACGTCCTCCATAGGATGGTGTCCCTATCGAACGCTGAATAGATGGTATTGCGATCTCACCGTCTTTTGGTTCTGGTGTAAGCAAAATACGACCTTTTTCAAACAGTTCATTCTCTGGTGTGATCTCTAATGTTTCTCCTGCCGAAATTTTCTTTTCTTTGGAGTCTCCATCTATTGTAAGTATCACATCTGTCTGTGGCTGAATGGTAACAGAAGAATGATATTCGGACTTAAAATTGGTATCCATCAAAAGAACGCGGATGGTTTTTGCATCAAATTCACGTTTTGTCAATGCAGCACAAAGTTTTCCATCTGCAACTACAAAATCCTGCATGTCATATCCTACCAGAATATCTTCCAGTCCCTGTATAGCAAATGTTCCATACAATTTATAAACTTTAAAATTATTTGCTAATGGAACTGCACCATATCCCTCAATCTCAATTGCTGTATCATTTACTGCAAGAACTTTTCCTTGTATGGTATCCTTTTTGAGTGTCACTTTCTTTAACTTTCCCTGTTCAAGTTCCACATCTGCCAATTGATTTACAATTTCTTCCTTTTTCATCTTCTTGGTGACAGGAAATGATTTCTTCATAGAACCGATTTCAAACCAAAATGTATCATTCCCATCTTCCATCAACCATACATTTTCATATGTCACCTGATCAGAGATCATCTTTTCCATACGGACGATCTCTGTTCCACGTTTTAAGATCTGTATTTCTGTGTCAATATAGGCATCCAGACTCAGCCCTTCAAACTTCAGATTTCCAAGACTGGTATATGCCATCCACTCCTTTGCACCATCTACATTTGCCGGAGTGCCATATAAAAGAACACTCTGTCTCGACATAAGACCATCCGGATCTAAGATTGGGATCATTGCTTCATAGATCAACCACCATTGTTCCTGATGTATGTATTTTTTGCGATTCCATTTCGTGACAACAATCTGCTCTCCCAGAGAAGCATCTACTGCCCGAACCAATTTCCCTGCTTCTTCATATGTCAGATACCCCTGCGCTCCTTCCTTGGTCGGCGGAGTCAGATCCTCTTGGAGCAGACCTGCTTCATAAAGCTGATCCATATATTTTACATACCAGTCATCCCGTTCCTTTTCTGGAAAATGTGGATGTTCCTTTGAGGTCTTTTCACACCCAGGTCTGTCTGTCATTGCCAATGCCACAGCCTTCCAAGCCTGTGCCCTTGGCACATACTCTGCTTCCACACTTTCTCTGACACGTATAATGATAATCAGCGTCAAAATTACGGTCAAAATCCCACCCATCCAAAATAAGATTTTTTTATTTTTTAATAAACTCTCCGTTTTCTTCATCAATATAACTCAACTCCATATAGTCTGCTGTATCTGTTGATAGCTGTCTCTCTTTCAATTTACTTGATGACCACTGGTTTATTAAATCAAAAATAACTGCAAATGCCGGAACTGCAATGATCATTCCAATAAATCCAAACAGTCCTCCAAAAACTAAGATGGAAAAAAGCACCCAAAAGCTGGAAATTCCTGTGTATTCTCCTAGGATCTTTGGTCCTAGAATATTCCCGTCAAACTGCTGCAAAAGAAGGATGAACAAAAGAAAATACAGACATTGCAGAGGATTGACCAAAATGATCAAAAATGCTGTCGGAACTGCTCCGATAAATGGTCCAAAAAATGGAATAACATTTGTCACACCGATGATCACACTGACTAATAATGGATATGGCATCTTCATAAAATGCATTCCAATAAAACAAAGGATTCCAATAATAAGAGAATCCAGAAGTTTTCCAACAATAAAACCACCAAACATCTTATCAATAAAGCGCATCTCGTTCAAAATCCAATTTGCATATTTTAACTTGCACATACTATACAGGATTTTTTTCGCCTGTGCACACAAAGTATGCTTAATGTTGAGCAGATAGATTGCAGCGATCAGCCCGATCAGGATATTTTTTAACCATACTACAACATACACCACTCCACTTGATACGCCGGCAATCACATTATGCACATTTGGCATTACACTGTTTGTCAAAAAATTTTTGATGCTGTCACTATTCATCCATGTCTCAATATTATTCAAGATCAAGTTATAATATCCCAAAACAGCTTCCTCCAGCTCGGGATTATTCGCAAGGATCTTCTGAAGCCATTTTGAAAAATTTTCTGTATTGGTTGAAAAAGTGGCTACAATTCCCTGCAGGCTTTGGATCAGCTGAGGAAGCATAATAGACACCAATCCCATGACAACTGCAATCGTCACTGACATGCAGACTACTGTGGCAGCTGCTCTTGCCAAACCAAGTCCCCTCTTTTCTGAGCGAAACCATCGATTCAGGTTAGGCTGAAACTTTTGAACACATCGATTATAAAGTGGTGTCAACAGATATGCCAAAACTGCTCCAATGATGATCGGCATGAGAATATCCAACAACTTTTGCATGATCGCACGTATCATGTCCATTTTAAGAAAAGCAAATACCACGATGATCGCTGCCGCTGCTACCAGAATACCGGTTAAACCTTGGTAGAGATATCTTTTTAGATGTTGATTTTTCATACATTCCTCCATTTTTTGTGATTTCTATTCTTTTTTCCTGTATTCTAGCGTACCACATTTTAACAAAAAGATAAAGCAGCGATTTCTCGCTGCTTTTTATCTTTTGTAATCCCAGAGTGCCGACTCTCACACCATTGACTCCTAGCTTTGCTAGGTGGGCAACCTCACATAAGCATCTGTCTTCCACTCATATGGAGGCCTGACATCCGCTTATAAATATTGGAATCCCGTATGTCATAATGTAGGCTCAAAAAAATGTAAGATATCGAGCATCCCAGGAAATTACAATCTTGTTTTTCAACTGTCCCTATTATACAATACTCTTTCCATCTTTGCAAGTTCCAATTTATAAAACTCATCTTCCAAATTCGTCCTTATATCCCAATCTTCCCCTTTTTCTTTCCCATTCTTTGTATATTCTTACTGACTTTTCTAATTTTTCATAATTTTTGAAGTAAGATCTGCTATACTTGCGTTATATAGGGAGAATGAGGAAGGGAGGTATATATGGACGCAGAAAAATATCTGGAAAGACTGATCGACCAGTATCAGAATCTTGTCTTTTCTGTCTGTTATAAAATGACAGAAAATTATTTTGACGCAGAAGATTTAACCCAAGATACCTTCCTTTCCGCTTACAAGAATTTTTCTCACTTTGATGGGCAAAACGAAAAAGCATGGCTGTGTAAAATTGCCACCAACAAGTGTCTGGACTATCTAAAGCGTGCCGGACGGCGCAGCATCCCAACCGGAGATGATTTTTTTCTCACTGTTGCTGAAAAACGTCCTTCACCAGAAGAGATCTGTCTGGAAGATGAGGTAAGACAACGCCTTTATGAATGTTGTATGGCTTTAAAATCTCCCTATAAGGAAGTAGCTCTGGATTATTATTATCATGAAATGGAAATCGGAGAAATTGTAAAAAAGACCGGTAAAAACATCAAGACACTGCAAACTCAGATTTATCGTGCGAAAGCGATGCTTCGCAATATGTATGGAAAGGAGTAGATGGAATGCAAGATCATGATGAAATCACTAAAAAAATGCTGCAATACGCATCTTCTCTGGAAACTCAGGATGCTCTTTTGCATGCACCTGCCAGAATGAAATCTGAAATTTTGGAACAAAGCCGTAAACCAGAGGTACAGTTGGCTGTATACACAAATCGTTTTACACGCCGCATAGAATTTCTCCTATATTCCCTCAGAGTTGGTTTTGCTGTCACTTTTGCCCTTTATATGTTAGTTGGATGCACACGATTTGTAAATCCTCAGACTCTTTCCTATGAATCGCAGCATCCCCCAATTTCCACTACTCTCCACCAAAAAAGTCAAGAACTCAGCAGCTATCTCAACCAACTCACCCAATCATTTTTTGAAACGGAGGTCTTAGAAGAATGACACACAAACGCAGTAAACTTCTTACTTTTTTCTTTTCTCTCCTGCCCGGCGCAGGAGAAATGTATCTGGGCTTTCTGAAACAAGGTGTCAGCATCATGACCTTGTTTTTCGGGGCTATATCCATCAGCAGTTTTCTAAATTTTGGAAGTCTGCTGTTCTTTACCCCTATCATCTGGTTTTACAGTTTTTTTAATGCCAACAACCTGAATTCTCTGCCAGACGATGAATTTTACAGCATTGAGGATGATTATGTGATCCATCCTTCCATTTTATATCATAAATATGGATATACGGTTAAAAAATATCAATCGCTTTGTGCTTTGGGGCTGATCGTGATCGGAATTTCCGTTCTGTGGAACAATGTTTTTGGATTTCTGTTCCGTTTTCTCCGTGATTTTTTGAACATACCAGACTCTGTCCTGTATTTTATCCGCCACACTGCAAACAGTCTTCCTCAGATTGTTGTTGGAATCGCCATTAT
>CAJMNU010000094.1 GCA_905214855.1 uncultured bacterium
TGATCTCTGGAGTCAGATTGCCAATGATTTTATATAACAGCTTATTCCCTGCCTTCTCATCTGCCATATGAAAGAAGCTCTCCTTGATGCCGCTCTCATAGGAATTCATCTTAAGCATATTTTTATCATAACAATGAATCCCTAAGTCATCTGCAAGACGTTTTCCAATCTCTGCGCCACCGCTTCCATATTGTCTGCTGATTGTGATAACCAGTTTTTTCTCCATACACGTTCCTCCTTTGCCTTTCGGAAAACTCTTCTCTATTCGGATGTCAGCTTTCCTATGCATCTTGCTATTACAAAATCATTATACCATATTTCCATTTCTCTGTACACCAGCACGTACTATTTCCTCACTTTTTTCTTATTTTGCCATATCCTATATTAGCATCTGTATTTGAAAGGAGATTTTCTTTTGGAAAACATAAAAAGCGTTGTGATTGATGCTGGTCACGGAGGCGAACCGGGAGCCATTTTTATGGGAAGACAGGAAAAAGATGACACTCTTCGTCTGGCTCTCGCAATAGGAGAAATCCTTCAGCGCAATGGTGTCACAGTATTTTATACCAGAGTCAATGATATTTATGATTCCCCATACGAAAAAGCCATGATGGCAAATCGGACTGGAGCAGATTATTTTATTTCATTGCACAGAAATGCTATGCCAATTCCTCAGAGTGCCTCTGGCATCCTCAGCCTTGTCTATCAGGATAAGGGGATTGCAGCACAGATGGCACGCAACATCAATCAGGAACTGGCAAAAACAGGCTTTCAAGATCTGGGAATCACCGAACGACCTGGACTTATTGTCCTTCGCCGCACGCAAATGCCTGCTGTTCTAGTAGAGGTTGGGTTTATCGACAATCCAGCTGACAATGCCCTGTTTGATGAACAGTTCAATAACATTGCCCGTGCAATTGCCAATGGGATTTTAGACACTATCCACACCAAAGATGATTCTATCCCCAAAAACCTCTTTTATCAGGTACAAACTGGGGCTTTTACCAGTCAACAGGAAGCGAAACAACAGTTAAACACTCTAAAATCTCAGGGATTCCCTGCTTTCCTTGTCTTTGAAGATGGTCTTTATAAAGTCAGAGCAGGGGCTTTTAACAACCTTGACCATGCTGTCAAACAAGAAATCAGCCTCAAACAGCTAGGTTATCCTACTTATATGGTATATCGACCATATTCTTCCTAAATATCCTGTTTATTTTTGAATAACCCCTAACTTTACAAACTATTACAACTGTCCCAAATTTCTGCTCAGACTTTTCACCATCTGGGCAGTTTCTACAAGACTGGTCGCATTCTCCATGCTCCGCTGCTGCAGATAACGGTGCGCCTCTTCTTCCGTCATCTTCTTCTGCTCCATCAAAAGAGTCTTTGCCTCATTAATCAATATCTGCTCCTGCAGTGTGCGTTTTGGTTTTTCTCTTCTTCTTTTTCTGCTAAGACGGATCTGTTCTTGGCACATTTTATCCACAGTCCAAATCAAATCGCACACCTTCAGCGGCATGGGAAGAACCTCAATATCTTTTACTTCCTCTTCCCCCATTCTTGCAGGAGAGGCAATCAGCAGCATCTTATACCATGGAGGCAGATTTTCATATAATTCACAAAACATCATATCACGAAGGCGATACCCAGTTACCACCAGACCGCCATTCCGACTGTTCGCTTCACTTAAAACCTGTGCAGCAGATGTACAGACCATACTGACAGAAAATCCATGTTTTTTCAAAATATTGCGTATGTTTTTTCCATCTTCTTCTCGTGCAAATGCTATGATCACATCGGTCATGAAACTTCACCTCCGATGTCAATATTTGTACAAGTATTCCTGTACTTCCCAGTCTGTCACATCTGCCCTGAATTCTTTCCATTCTCTCTTCTTTGCTTCCAGATATTTCTCATAAATATGATCCCCCAACACCTGATGGACAAAGATATCCTGTTCAAATGCAGCAATTGCCTCTCCTAATGTTTCTGGCAATTTTTCTACTCCTAACTTAGATTTCTCCTGATCTGTCATATGAAAGAGATTTTTTTCCACAGGATCTGGACAACTTTTTCTATTTTTTATCCCATCCAATCCAGCAGCAAGACATCCAGCAATAGCAAGATAAGGATTCATTGCTGAATCCGGACTTCTCAGTTCTATGCTAGTATCCATCCCACGACCAGAAGGAATCCTCAACATTGCAGAACGGTTGGCATTCGCAGACCATGCCAGATACACAGGCGCATCATATCCTGGGATCAGCCGTTTATAGGAATTTACCAACGGATTGGTCAACAAAGACAATCCTTTCATATGAGAAAGAATACCTCCCATAAAATAATAGGCTTCCTGACTCAATCCTCTAGGATCTGCAACATCTTCAAAAACATTTTTTCCATGTTCATCCACCAACAAAATATGAAGATGCATTCCAGATCCATTCACCCCAGCCCTTGGCTTTGGCATAAATGTAGCATGATAGCCATGCCTTCTGGCGATTGTTCTTGTTGCCATCTTAAATGTCATAATATGATCTGCTGTATCTAAAGCCTCCTGACGTTCTAGATCGATCTCATGCTGAAATGGTGATTTTTCATGATGGGATGCCATCACACCAATCTCCATCTCCTCCAGATTCAAAATTACATCACGACGCACATTCTCTGAAAGATCCAATGGAGAAACATCAAAATATCCTGCTTTTTCATGACTGTCCAGAGACGGAGTTCCCTCCTCATCTGTTGGAAACAAAAAGAACTCACATTCTGGAGAAACCATAACATGATACCCCATCTGTGCAGCTTCCTCCATCACCCGTCTCAGTACCTGTCTTGGATCACCTTCAAAACTTTCTCCATTTGGACGGTATACATCACAGATTAAACGTGCCACCTTTCCTTGTTGTGGTCTCCATGGAAAAATCTCAAATGTATCCAAATCTGGATACAAATACATATCTGACTCCTCAATCCGAACAAACCCCTCGATCACCGATCCATCAAAAATACAGCGATTATGCAGTGCATTCTCCAATTGGCTCACAGTAATCGCCACATTCTTCAGTACACCAAAAATATCTGTAAATTGCAGACGTATAAATTCTACATCTTCCTCCGCAGCCAGCCTAACAATATCTTCTGCCTGATATTTTCCCATCTATTTTTCCTCCATCATCTATTTTAAATCTGTTTTGACCTATTTTGAACCTATTTTAATCTATTTTAATCTGTTTTTAATAGTTTGATTTCTTTTTAATCTCTATGGTTTATATTTCTGTTTGTTATTTTTTTATCATTCTGTTGCTTTTTCTCTTTAATATGATAAAATACATTGATTGTCAACTTTGTTATTTTTTTATCATTCTATTCAACGTATCACTTTATTACATATGGAAAGGATTACAATTATGAAAGAATTTCTCAAACGCAAACAAGTCAACATCAGCGTACAGACCTATCTCATTGATGCTCTTGGTGCAATGGCATTTGGTCTTTTCGCCTCTCTCCTGATCGGCACTATCTTTGCTACTCTCGGAGAACGAACCGGAATTTCCATTTTTATCGTTATCTCTGACTACGCTAAACAGGCAACCGGTGCGGCTCTTGGTGTCTCTATTGCATATGCCCTGAAAGCTCCACAATTAGTTCTGTTCTCTGCTGCCACAGTTGGTATTGCAGGCAACGCTCTTGGTGGTCCTGTAGGTGCTCTTGTCGCTACCATTGTCGGCACAGAACTTGGTAAAATTGTATCAAAAGAGACCCGTGTTGATATTCTGGTCACCCCTGGAGTGACCATTATCAGTGGTGTCCTCATCGCACAATTCGTTGGTCCGGGTGTCTCTGCTTTTATGAACGGATTTGGAGCTTTGGTAAAATCAGCCACAGAAATGCAGCCATTCTTAATGGGAATCATCGTATCTGTTTTGATCGGCATTGCCTTAACACTTCCTATCAGCAGCGCAGCGATCTGCATCATGCTTTCATTAGATGGTATTGCAGGCGGTGCAGCTACTGCTGGATGCTGTGCACAGATGATTGGATTTGCCGTTTTAAGTTTCCGCGAAAATAAATGGGGTGGTCTGCTGGCTCAGGGACTTGGCACTTCCATGTTGCAGATGGGAAATATCGTAAAAAATCCTAAAATCTGGATCGCTCCTACGCTTGCCTCTGCTATCACTGGACCAATTGCCACAATGATATTCCGTCTTGAAAATATTCCTGCCGGCTCTGGTATGGGAACTTGCGGTCTAGTAGGTCCAATCGGCATTTACACTGCAATGAATGGTGGTGCATCCATGTGGATCGGTATCCTTCTTGTCTGTTTTATTCTTCCAGCTGTTCTTACTTGGGCATTCGGAGTTGTTCTTCGTAAAATAGGATGGATCAAAGACGGAGACCTGAAACTGAATCTATAATTTTTATCGTCAGGCATAACCTTATTTTTGGAAGGTTATGCCTGTTCTCTCTTATATAAGACACGAATCTTCTTCATTCTCTCCTCTGCCTGTCTGTAAAAATCATTTCCAATCTTATATGGTTCTAAATAACACACCTGAAGAACATATAGATTCCATTTCTTCTGCCACTCTGTTTCCTTTAGGGAAGTCAAATATACTTTCATCTCTTTACAAAAAGAATGCCACTGCATTAAAAACGCTTCATATTCCTGTAAATCAGGAAGATCCAGCCATTTTTTTACCTTTACCTTTGTTTTATTTTCTTTTGGACATGCTCCCTCCAAAAGAAAATAAGAAATCTCATCCTCCCCATACTGTCTCCCCAACGGGAACAAACGACATATCCCTGGTCGGAATGAATGGATAGAGCATCTTCCATTCTGATCTAAAAAAGAACAGCTTTCCTTTTCTCCACACATACTAAGATTCGGCAAGATCATGTTATCCTCAACATGCAGTTCCACAATTCCTTTACTGAGCAATTTTGTCATACTGGTATTCAGATTAACCGTCATCTGTGCAATATCCCAAGGATTCAGTACAATAGACTGCCCCATAGACCTGCAGCAGGCAGAACACCCGTCACAATCTTTACAGCCCACTTTTACCATATCCTGATGATGATATAATTTTTCCTCAAAAACCTGTGACATCTTTCCATCTTCCTGCTTCATATTTTCCACTTGACTCCTCCTTCCCATAACATTTCCCTGCTTTATCCGCAGATATTCTTTGAGATGATCTCACAGTCCGCCCCCAGATGCTGGTGGTCATCCAGTATGATTTCTCCTATACTGTCCGCCTCAATACGTCCATGATCCGGATTCTTTACACTTAAAATATTTCCCTTCACAGAAGCTGTCACATCACTGTACTCAAACGCCAGATCTGTTCCCTCCATCTCACAATCGATCAAAGTCAGATTTTTAGCATAACAAAGAGGCTGAGTCCCTATAATCTTGCAGCGTACCAATGTCAGCCCTTCTGAATACCATGCCAGATACTCTCCTTTCACTACAGAATCCATCACAGTCACATTTTTACTGTGCCAGAAAGCATCCTTTGTATCCAAATAAGAATTTTTAATGGTCGCATCTTCCAGATACTGAAATGAGTATTTTCCTTTCATCTTCAGCCCATCGATCTCTAATCTGCTGCATTTTAAGAATGGATACTCCGAAATCATACTACACTCATGTACTGCTACCTCATGGCAAAACCATCCAAATTCTGTAGAATCAATCTGGCACCCTTGCAGCTTTACATTCTGACATTCTCTCAAAGCTTTGATCCCACCCAAAACAGAATCAAAAATTTTCACATTCTTATCGTACCATAATGCAGCACGACAGCTTTCTGACATACTGCTGTTTTTAATAACAATTTCATCAGCATGCCAAAATGGATAACGAAGCAAAAAACTACAATCTTCTAC
>CAJMNU010000095.1 GCA_905214855.1 uncultured bacterium
CAGGAAAGAATTTTGAATATTGCAGATGAGATTGTTGTGATCGCAGGTGGACAGATCATAAAACAGGGGTCAAAAGAAGAGGTTATGCCACAGATCGTAGGCACTTCCTCCGCAGTAGATACATGTCAGACTTACAGGGGGGAATAAGAGATGGATCAGATACAGAAAACATTATTAGAAGAAGTAGCAGATCTTCATGAAGTTCCGGCAGGTGCTTATAATATCCGTGCGAATGGAAAGATGGCAGCAAGAAGTACAACAGCACATATTGATATTGTGTCAAAGGATGACGGCTCTGGAATTGATATCCATATTCAGCCCGACACGAAGAATGAGAGTGTACACATTCCAGTAGTTCTCAGCGAAAGTGGTTTTACGGAGATGGTATACAATGATTTTTATATTGGGGCAGATGCAGATGTAACCATTGTTGCAGGATGTGGTATTCATAATGGAGGAGACAAAGATTCTAAACATGATGGAATCCATCGCTTCTTTGTCGGAGAAAATGCAAAGGTACGCTATGTAGAAAAGCATTATGGGAGCGGAGACGGCAGAGGAAAGCGTATTATGAATCCGGGTACGGAAGTACACATGGAAAAAAATAGCTATATGGAGATGGAAATGGTACAGATCAAGGGCGTTGATTCCACGATCAGGACAACCAAGGCAGATTTAGAGGATGGGGCAAAGCTGGTGATCCGTGAACGTCTTTTGACACATGGGACACAGACAGCAAAAAGCGAATATGTTATAAATCTGAATGGAGAGGATTCCAGTGCAAACGTTGTTTCACGTTCTGTTGCCAAAGAGTCTTCCTATCAGCTGTTTGTATCTAAAATAAATGGAAATGCAAAATGTGCGGGACATACAGAATGTGATGCGATCATTATGGATGATGCCAAAATCAGTGCAGTGCCGGAAATTACGGCAAATAGTACAGAGGCAGCGTTGATTCATGAGGCAGCGATCGGTAAGATCGCAGGTGAACAGATCATCAAATTGATGACACTTGGACTGACTGAAGAAGAAGCAGAAGCACAGATTGTCAACGGATTTTTAAAGTAGAAGAAGGAATAACAGGAAAACAGTAGGAAAAATAACAGGGGGAAATGAGTGTGGGATGCATTTGTTTTCTCCTGTTTTTTTTGTGTATTGATTTTGGCGATTTTGGGGTGTGAAAAGCCAAAAATTTTGATATCTATCTGATCTGTATGGTAAATCGGCAGGCAGGAGAGAGATAAAAGAGAGAAAAGGGATAAAGAACAGAAAAAGGAACATACAGGAATACAAAAGAATATATTGAGAGAGAATGGATAGAAAGCCGGTATCTTAGATGGACAGTCAAAAGGCAGAAAATCTTTTGAATCTAGCATTGGATACACCAAATGATGAGAGAAGTCAATCTCAGATTTTGGATACGGGATTTGATGAGAAAAGCGGTCGATGGGAATTGATTGTGCGTTATAGCGGAGATTTAAAGGAAATATTGAGAGAATATCCACAGGTAGAAAGCTATTCGCTTTTTAGGGGATATGCAGTATTGATTGTACCTCAGGAAGATGTGGAAAGATTGATCGCACTTCCACAGATCATTTATGTAGAGAAGCCCAAACGGCTGTATTTTTCTATTGCACAGGGGAAAAGTGCTTCCTGTATCAATCCGTTGCAGTATGGAAGTGAGAATTTAACAGGAAAAGGTGTCTTGGTAGCAGTGATTGATTCAGGAATTGACTACTATCATGAAGATTTTAGGAATGTGGATGGGAGCAGCAGGATTTTAAGGCTCTGGGATCAGGTGACAGGAAATGTGTATACAAAAGAAGAACTGGATCTTGCCCTAACGATGGGGAGCAGGGATGCAGCTCTTACAAAAGTTCCTTCTATAGATGTGTCTGGTCATGGAACAGCAGTGGCGGGGATTGCGGCAGGAAATGGGAGAGGAGGAAGAGGGGCTGTACGTGGCATTGCCTATGAAAGTTCTCTTCTAATTGTAAAATTAGGAAGTCCATTAAAAGATTCTTTTCCCAGAACGACACAGTTGATGCGTGCTATGCAGTTTGCAGTCGAGCAGGCAGAATATTTTAAGATGCCTCTGGTAGTAAATCTGAGTTTTGGGAATTCTTATGGTTCGCATGATGGAAGCAGCCTTTTAGAAACCTATTTAGATACGATTGCAGATATTGCAAGAGTTAGTATCGTGGTGGGAACTGGAAATGAAGGGAGTGGAGAGGGGCATCACATGGGGATGCTGAGAGAAGGGGAGGAGCAGGTAGTAGAGTTTTCGATTGCTCCGTTTGAGACAGGGATCAATCTTCAATTATGGAAAAGTTATGTAGATGAGTTTGATGTATCTCTTCTTAGCCCTTCTGGTGTAAAGGCAGGTCCGATCAGTCAGATTCTGGGAGCGCAGCAGATCATGTTTGAGGATACAAAAGTTCTTTTATATTATGGAAAACCAAGTCCCTACAGCATTGCACAGGAAATCTTCATGGATTTTCTTCCAAGAAAAGACTATTTGGGAAGTGGAGTGTGGAAATTGATTTTAACTCCTAAAAAAATTGTAGATGGTCGTTACGATCTGTGGCTGCCGGTTGAAGGAGTGAGAAACCGTTCCACAAGATTTCTTACTCCAAGTCCCAATACAACATTGACAATTCCGTCTACCGCAGATAAGGTGATCTCTGTTGGCGCATACAATGATGCGTTTCAATCGCTGACAGATTTTTCTGGCAATGGTTTCACAAGGCGTACTAATCAGATAAAACCAGATCTGGCAGCACCTGGAGTGGATATTTTGACAGCAAAAGCAGGAGGAGGATACGAAAGTCTGACAGGTACTTCGTTTGCAGCTCCGTTTGTGAGCGGAACAGCAGCATTATTGATGCAGTGGGGGATCATAGAGAAAAATGACCCATATTTGTATGGAGAAAAATTGAAAGCATATCTTTTAAGAGGAGCAAAACCAATTGCAGGTATTACTGTGTATCCAGATAACAGGGTTGGATATGGGGCACTTTGTGCGGCTGACAGCATACCTAGATAAGAATTGCAAGCAAGTCCTGTGTGGGAAAATCAATTAAACAGAACATATGTTTGAAAAACGCAAAAAATCGGTATACCAAATAAAAAATATATGCTATAATGTTCTAAACATACTATACAGAAGAGTAAAACTGATAAAGTAATAAAAATCGTAAGTGTCAATTGAGAAATGACAAAGGGGGGGAGTTTGTCATGATGATCCGGGAGACTGTGGAAGCGTGGGAGAGGGAACAGCTCAGTCCCTACGCTTCGCTGAGTGAGAACAGCAAAGGACGGGATCAGCAAGAACTTTCGTGTGATATCCGCCCGATTTATCAAAGAGACCGTGATAGGATTCTGCATAGTAAGGCATTTCGGCGTTTGAAACATAAGACACAGGTTTTTCTGGCTCCTGAGGGAGATCATTACAGGACACGTCTTACACATACTCTGGAAGTTTCACAGATTGCCAGAACGATTGCCAGAGCACTCAGAATGAATGAGGATCTGACAGAGGCGATCGCACTTGGGCATGATCTTGGGCATACTCCATTTGGTCATGCGGGGGAAGACATTTTAAACCAGATCTGTCCGGATGGCTTTACACATTATGAACAGAGTGTAAGGATCGTGGAGGTATTGGAGAGGGAAGGAAGAGGTCTGAACCTGACGTGGGAAGTGAGAGATGGGATCAAGAACCACCGTACCGCTGGATGTCCCAGTACATTGGAGGGAAAGATCGTCCGTCTGTCTGATAAGATCGCATATATCAATCATGATATTGATGATGCGATACGGGCAAAGTTATTTGTCGAGCAGGATCTGCCTCAGAAATATACAGATGTGTTGGGAGACAGTGTCGTAAAAAGGCTGAACACACTGATCCGTGATATGATCTCAAGCAGCCAGAATCAGCCGGATATTTGTATGTCACCAGAGATAGAAGAGGCGATGAAAGGGCTTAGACAATGGATGTTTGTCCATGTGTATAAAGGAAGTGCAGCAAAGAAAGAAGAAGCAAAGGCACAGCAGCTTATTGTGTATTTATATGAGTATTATATGGCACATATCGATCAGCTTCCCAGAGAATATTTGAATCGGATGGCTGCCCGTGGGGAGTCGAGAGGAAGAACAGTATGTGATTATATTGCCGGTATGAGTGACCAGTATGCGATTGACCGGTTTGAAGAACTATTTGTACCAAAGTCATGGAAAGTGTAGGGGAATGAAGATGTATTATCCAGATGATGTTGTGGAAGAAGTCCGAATGAGGAATGATATCGTGGATGTGATATCCCAATATGTGAAATTGCAGAAAAAGGGAAATAATTATTTTGGATTGTGCCCTTTTCACAATGAAAAATCCCCGTCTTTTTCTGTATCAGGAAGTAAGCAGATGTATTACTGCTTTGGATGTGGAGCAGGGGGAAATGTTCTGACATTTGTAATGCAGTATGAAAATTATACATTTCAGGAAGCATTGACGATGCTTGCAGAACGTGCTGGGGTGGAATTGCCAAAACAGGAGATCTCACAGGAAGCCAGACGGCAGGCAGATCTGAGGACAGCACTGATCGAAGTGAATCGTTTGGCAGCAAATTATTATTACCACTATCTGCATCAGCCTCAGGGACAACAGGCATTGGAGTATCTGAGAGGAAGAGGATTGAGCGACGACACGATCCGTCGGTTTGGTCTTGGATATTCTAATAAGACCAGCAACGATCTGTATCAATATCTGAGAAAAAAGGGATATGCAGATGAAATTTTGAAAGAAAGCGGTCTGTTCACAATGGAGGAACGAGGCGTTTATGATAAATTCTGGAATCGTGTTATGTTTCCGATCATGGATGTGAATAACCGAGTGATCGGCTTTGGAGGTCGTGTCATGGGAGATGGAAAGCCAAAGTATTTGAATTCCCCAGAGACACGTCTGTTTGATAAGAGTCGTAATTTATACGGTTTGAATTATGCACGTACTTCCAGAAAAAAATATTTCCTGCTCTGTGAGGGGTATATGGATGTGATCTCGATGCAGCAGGCGGGGTATACGAATGCGGTGGCCTCTTTGGGAACAGCCTTTACTTCTCAGCAGGCAGGCATCATAAAGCGCTATGTCGATCAGATCTTGACATATGACAGTGATGAGGCAGGAGTGAAAGCGGCACTGCGTGCGATCCCGATCTTAAAAGAAGCAGGAATCTCGGCAAAAGTGTTGAATATGCGTCCTTATAAAGATCCAGATGAATTTATGAAACATATGGGAGCACAGGAGCTGGAAAAGAGGATTGAAGAGGCACGCAATAGTTTTTTGTTTGAGATTGATGTGCTGAAACAGGGATATAATATGGAAGATCCACAGGAAAAAACAGAATTTTATAACAGAGTGGCAGAAAAATTATTGGAATTTCCGGAAGCCTTGGAGAGAGATAATTATACTCAGGCTGTTTCCAGAGAGTTTTATATTCGATATGAAGATTTGAAAAAATTGGTAAATTCTCTTGGAAATAAGATTTCCTATGTTTCTTTGAGAGAGGAGCGAAGGGAAGAGGAGCGGCTTGCTGCACGAAGAAAGAAAGAAAATGGCATGAAACAGTCCCAGAAATTGCTTTTGACATGGCTGATCGAACGTCCGGAATTGTATGACAGGATAAAGAATGTGATCACACCAGCAGACTTTGTGGACGAGCTTGCTGTGAAGGTAGCAGAGATGGTGTTTGCCCAGAAAGAAAAAGGAGAAAATAA
Source organism: uncultured bacterium (assembly GCA_905214855.1). Lineage (GTDB taxonomy): Bacteria > Bacillota > Clostridia > Lachnospirales > Lachnospiraceae > CAJMNU01. The sequence continues at coordinate 5,770 of CAJMNU010000095.1, forward strand.
TCCAGCAGAGATTTTGAATCATTTTATCAATGATGAGGAACAGTATCAGGAAGTAGCGGCTTTGTTCCACACAAATCTGACA
>CAJMNU010000096.1 GCA_905214855.1 uncultured bacterium
TAAGAACTCACGAAGCGGACTTCCATCTCCCCAGCAGGTAACACTTGGCAGTCCCTGTTCTTTTGCTTCGTGGAATCTGCGGATCAATGCCGGAAGTACATGGCTATGGGTTGGATGATAGTTGTCATTTGGTCCGTACAGATTGGTAGGCATTACACTGATGTAATCTGTACCATACTGACGATTTAAAAATTCACAATATTTCAATCCACTGATTTTTGCCAGTGCATATGCTTCATTGGTTTTTTCCAATTCACTGGTTAAAAGACAGTTTTCTGGCATAGGCTGTGGTGCCATTCTTGGATAAATACAGGAAGATCCAAGAAATTCCAACTTTTTACATCCATTCTGCCATGCAGAGTGGATCACATTCATTTCCAGAGTCATGTTAAACCACATAAAATCTGCCAATGCTTCCTGATTTGCGATAATACCGCCTACTTTAGCAGCTGCCAGAAATACATATTCTGGTTTTTCTGCTGCAAAGAAATCTTCTACATCCTGCTGTCTGCAAAGATCCAGTTCTTGATGTGTACGGGTAATGATATTGGTATATCCCTGACGCTGCAGTTCACGTACAATAGCAGAACCTACCATACCACGATGTCCAGCTACATAGATTTTTGCGTTTTTCTCCATCATGCCTGTTCACCAGCTTCCTTCATTGCCTTTTCACGCTTTGCTAACATACGATCATGTTTTGCCATGATTTCTACCAATTCTTCATAACTTGTTTTCTGTGGATTCCATCCAAGAACTGTTTTTGCCTTAGTTGGATCGCCCCAAAGGTTATCTACATCAGTTGGGCGGAACCATTCTGGATTGACACAAACTAACATTTTGCCTGTCTTTGCATCATATCCCTTTTCTTCCAGACCATTTCCTTCCCAACGGATTGTAATTCCGTTAGCAGCAAATGCTTTTTCAGTGAAATCACGTACTGTGTGCTGTACACCAGTAGCAATTACAAAGTCGTCTGGTGTTTCTTGCTGCATGATCAGCCACATACACTCTACATAATCTTTTGCATATCCCCAGTCACGCAAAGAGTCCATATTTCCTAATTCCAAATGATCCTGAAGTCCTTCTGCGATTCGACCAGCTGCCAGAGTGATCTTACGTGTTACAAAGTTCTCACCACGACGTTCTGATTCATGGTTGAACAGGATTCCGTTTACTGCAAACATTCCATAAGCTTCACGATATTCTTTTGTAATCCAGAAACCATACTGTTTTGCTACTGCATATGGGCTGTATGGATGGAATGGTGTTGTCTCACGCTGAGGAACTTCTTCTACTTTTCCATAAAGTTCAGAAGTAGATGCCTGATATACTTTTGTTTTCTTTGTCAATCCCAGAATACGGCATGCTTCCAGAATACGCAGAACACCAAGTGCATCTACATCTCCAGAATACTCTGGTACATCAAAGGAAACCTGTACATGGCTCTGTGCTGCCAAGTTATAGATTTCATCTGGCTGAACCAGACTGATAATACGAATCAAAGAAGAAGAGTCAGAAAGATCTCCATCATGCAGAGTAATCTTTCCCATAAGATGATCAATACGTGCGGTATTGGAGATGGATGCACGGCGTGTAATGCCATGAACTTCATATCCCTTTTCCAGAAGGAATTCTGCTAAGTAAGAACCATCTTGACCAGTAATACCAGTAATAAGTGCTTTTTTCATTGTGTACCTCCATATGTTTATTAGTTGTGTTAGTTACAATAACTGTAATATAAAATAATTTGTAGTAAGTTATAATTATTAATTACTTTTTATATATATCGACTGATCATGTAAATTTAAATAACAAAAGTATTCTATCAGGGTTTTTTAATTTTTTTAATTCACATAAATGACTTTTTTTTGCACTATATTGGTTTTTGATAAGGATTACACCACTTTACAATTTTTTCATAAAAGAATATCATATAGGAACTTTCTGATGTATAATAAATTTGTGACAACTTCATTACCAAAGAAAGTGACCCTATACGACAAACTTATCATATAACGAAAATAATCTGATTAGTAAACTTTGTCGATATTTTTCTGCTTACTTTGCTACTTTTCCGCACCAACAGTAGAAACGAGGTATATAATGACTTGGTAACTTCAACAGAGCTATTTGTTACATTCTCAATCTTTTCCTCTAACAAGGTACACCATTCACCCTGTTCTACTGTGCCTCCTATAGAATCTCCATTAATAATAATATGTGCCGTATATCCAACATCAATTTTTTCGGAAAAAGTCTGTTTTATGTAATCATTCCACCACAATAAATAATTCACATAATTCATCTCTTAAAATTCATTTTTTTAATATTCGAAATAATACAAAACTTAGCAGTAGGAGAGTAGTAAAGACAAAAAATAGAGACAGTAATTAGAGAAGTTGTAATAAAAAATTGAAAATTACTTTTATAGAGCATAAGATATAAAATTAAAGAGAAAAGTTAGACTTGTTGTGAAAGAAATTCAAAAATTAGAGCTAAAATAATAACCTTTTTTCTTTCATAGAAGATATTTTAGAACATAAAAAAATCACTGTATTCTTTCAAGAGATTAAATCCCCCCAAATCTAACTTTTTTGGGGATACCTCAGATTAAGATACAGTGATTTTATATGTTATTGTAATAAAGTAAGAAACAAAGACACAATCTAACACTTTTTAGAAAAATTAGGTATTTAATCAATGACAGATTTTACAAGGCTGATAACCAAGATCCAATAAATAGCCCTCATCATCAGCATATCCTTTGTTTATGTCATTCATTTTCTTTATAGCTCTACATCCTATCACATGGTACTTTTGAGTTGAAGTATTTACAACAATTGTATATCCATCATAAGGGGTAGAAGAGATACCAGAGAGTGTAGAATCTTCATAGGTAACTGAATCTATATTGTCATGATCAAAAAAGGAATCAGATTCCTCCACAGTGTCTGTCAAATCATAATCATCATAAAAAGAATCATCATATGAATCATCTAATTGTGTCTGAACAATTCCATCTACAACCCATGCACCATTTTCATTAACAATACAAAAATCAGGTGTAGTAGTATTAGTCAATAAATATCCATTTTCATCAAAACAGTAACATTCGTAAACTCCATCCAAATTGCCGTCAATCCATTGCCAGCCACTTACCGGATAGGTAAAATCATCATTTTGATACCAATATCCAGTTTCATCTAATTTCCATTCTCCGGCAAAAGAAGAGATAGAAGAGAAGATCAGGGAACAGCAGGTAAAAAGAAATGCAAATAATGTTTTTTTCATAGCAAACCTCCAAGCAAATAATAAAAATAATAGTAAATAATGGTGATAACAGTAATAAGGAAGTAATATCAACTTCCATTATAGTGTATCTATAGTCTATCAAATATTTTTGTGATTTAAAATGATAAAAATAGAAAAATGATAAAAATGAGAAGTTTATTACAAAATTCTCTCTCTTTTCATAAAATGAAACATAAATGCAATAAAAAGTAGTATACAATATCTTTTTTCCTATTTCACTGGAATCATAGAGAAGTTTGTGTTAAGATGCATAGTTAGGTAAACAATTAAAAAATTGGAAACAGGATGAGAAGAAAGGATTATAGCAGTATGGATAAGAAACGTTGGATACAGCTTGCAATGGGAGCTATGGCATTTTTGGCAGCAGGCAGTCTGGTCTATATTTTTTCTATAGATAAAAAAGAGACTCAGGCAATGAGCAGACAGCATGAAGAAAGGACACAGCTTGAGCGGCAGTATGAAAAGGAAAAAGAGGAGATTCTTGAGCAGGAAACACGTTTGAAGGAAGAAGCACAGGCAGCAAAAAAAGAACCTGCATATGTCATGTTCGGGTTTGACAGTACAGATGAATCCCTGTATTCTTCTGTCTATCCTAAAATGAAAGAATATGGTTATACCGGAACGATCATCTTATCTGCCAGTGAAGCCTCAGAAATAGCAAATACAGATACTGAAGAGGAAAAAGATAAGAAAGAGGAAGAGAAAGAAACGGAAAATAAAGACAAGAAAAACAAAGAAAATAAAGAAGATAGCGAAGAAGATAACGAAGAAAAGCAGGAAGGCAGAAGATATGGCTCTCTGACAGAAGAAGAGTTACTGGAAATGACAGAAAATGGATGGGAAGTGGCATATGGAGGTCCTAAGCCAGAAAGTATGGATGCTTGGAAAGCACATATAACGGCATCTTCCAGCAACTGCCAGATGTATTATTATGATGGAGAAGACTATGCCCAGACAGAAAAAAGATTTGATGGAGATTTAAGAGAAGCAGGGATCACTGTGGTAAGTGCATCTGCGGATTCTGCAAACAAATATCAGCTCCTTTCTGGTCAGACACATCAGAATACAGCAGAAGAAACAACAGATATATCCAAAACAGCAGATGTGGTAGAAAAAACAGAAATAATAGAAACAGTAGAAACAACAGAACTAACTGAAACAACCAAACTGATCAAAACAACAGAAACACCAAATGACACAGAGATGATCTTCATTCAGAACCTTTTAATCTCAGAGGGGAGTGCCTATGTGACATCCATGTTGGATCAGCTTACCACAGCATCTGGAGCGGTTGTCCTGACAAACTATCAAATGGAAGGGGAGTATAGCAGATTTGGTATTCCTATGCCATATGAAGATACTGTTTATACAGAAGTCCTAGATTATGTAAAAAAACTTCAGGAAGACGGAAAAGTGGAAGTTGGAAATCCTTTGGAATATTTGACTGTTCAAAAGGAGATTTCAGAAAAAGCAGATAAAGCATGGGCAGAGTATGAGAGATTTGTGAGTGAGAATGCTGGTAGATTACAGGAACTGGATGAAAGGCTGGAGCATGTGTGGGACGGGTATGGAGAGACCACATCTAGTGGGGAAGATTGAGTTTTCCCTATAAGTTCCCCTAAAGTAAGAAACATTGCGGCTGAGTGTGGATGCATCAGCTAAAACCATGACAGGCTGCTCTTGTCATGACAGATTGCTTTCAGAAAGATAAGAGAGTGTAAAAAAGATAGGAATGGGAATAGATATGGAGATAGAAACAAAAGAGGAAAATGCTGAAAGAAAAAGAGAGGGAGAGAGTACCTCTATGTCCCAAAAGACACAGGAAATCTTGCAGGAAGTCCCCTTGTTTTCAAAAAGGGATATCAAAAAATTGATCCTTCCGCTGATTGCAGAACAATTTCTTGCTGTTTTGGTGGGAATGGCAGATACGGTGATGGTCGCACGGGTAGGGGAAAATGCAGTGTCCGGTATCTCAGTCGTGGATTCGATCAATGTGCTGATCATTAATATACTGGCAGCTTTGGCAACCGGCGGGGCAGTCGCAGCTTCCCAGTATATGGGAAGAAAAGAAGAGAAACTTGCCTGTCGGGCAGCGGATCAATTAATGTTGGTCGTTGGAAGTCTTTCAGTTTTGGTAAGTGCGTGTTGTCTGATTTGGAATGCACCACTTTTGAGAGGAATTTATGGGACACTCGATGAAGAGGTTATGACAAATGCCCGAATCTATTTTTACCTGACAGCATGCTCCTTCCCGTTCCTAGCCATTTATAACGGTGCGGCAGCAATCTGTAGGAGTATGGGAAACTCTAAAATCTCCATGAAAGTTTCCTTTGTCATGAACGGGATCAACATAGCAGGAAATGCCATACTCATTTATGGTTTTCATATGGGGGTGGCAGGAGCTGGGATTGCTACACTGACGGCACGCTGTGTTGCATCTATCGTGATGCTTTCTGTGGTGAGAAATCCGAAACTTCCAA
>CAJMNU010000097.1 GCA_905214855.1 uncultured bacterium
CGCAGGTTTGGTGGATATCAGTACTACAAAAGAGTATGAAGGTCTTCACATTGAAAAGATCGCAGATCATACCAGAGCTTTCATGAAAGTACAGGATGGATGTAACCAGTTTTGTAGTTATTGCATTATTCCATATACCAGAGGAAGAGTGCGCAGCCGTGAGATGTCCGATGTTTTAGAAGAAGCTAGAACATTAGTGAGATCAGGGTATCAGGAATTGGTTTTGACAGGAATCCATTTGAGTTCTTATGGGAAAGATTTTTCAGAAGAGAAAAAAGTAGGTTTACTGGATTTGATCGAGGCGATCCATGAGATTGAAGGAGTGAAAAGAATCCGGCTTGGATCACTTGAGCCACGTATTATCACACTAGAATTTGCAAAAAGACTTGCTGCACTTCCAAAGGTTTGCCCACATTTCCATTTATCTTTGCAGAGTGGATGTAATGCGACTTTAAAACGTATGAACAGGCATTATTCTGTGGAAGATTATCTGGAAAGATGTGAGATCCTTCGAAGTGTTTATGAAAATCCAGCAATTACCACAGATGTGATCGTAGGTTTTCCAGGAGAATCAGAAGAAGAATTTGAAGAAACCAGAGAATTTCTGAAAAAGGTACATTTTTATGAAATGCATGTCTTTAAATATTCCAGAAGGGCAGGTACGCGTGCAGCAGATATGCCTGATCAAGTGCCTGAAACAGTAAAAAGTGAGAGAAGCGATGTGCTTTTGGAATTGGAACATGCAATGTCATTAGAATACAGAAGAAGTTTTGCCGGACAGAGAAAAACAGTTCTTTTGGAAGAAAAGACAGTGATAGATGGACAGGAATATTGGATTGGACATACAAAAGAGTATGTGAAAGCAATCGTACCTTGTCAGAATCATCTGAAAAATACAATGGTTACAGGTGAATTTACAGCAATGTTGAACGAAGAACTCTGGATGATGCAGACAGAATAAAGAAAAATTGTCGAATTGTACAGAATTGTATGAGAAAATTTAAGAATTATTCTCTTGCCGAAACAGAAAGAATCGTATAAAATAGTAATGAACAACTAAAGGACGTGATAAAGATGGGTAGCATTTATAATACACAATTTTTTAAAGCTCCGCAGGACAATAAATTGGAGGTAAGTCAGGTCTTAGAACAGGTTTATGTTGCCCTGACTGAGAAGGGATATAATCCGATCAATCAGATGGTTGGTTATATTATTTCTGGTGACCCAACCTATATTACCAGTCATAACAGTGCCAGAAGCCTGATTATGAAAGTGGAACGTGATGAGATTTTGGAAGAACTGATGCGCACATATATTGATGCAAAGTTAAAGTAAAGAGTAAGGGCGGATAAAATCGACAGAGAAACAGGCGAAAAAGTTGGTTGTTTAACCAGCTTATTTTGCTATGGAGAAATTAAATGAAAACTACGAGAATTATGGGATTGGATTTTGGTTCCAAGACAGTTGGAGTAGCAGTGAGCGATCCTTTGGGTTTGACAGCACAAGGGGTAGAGACGATTGTACGAAAAAATGAGGACAAACTGCGCCAGACTTGTGCCCGCATTGAAGCATTGATCGCAGAGTACGAGGTTGGACTTTTGGTTTTAGGATATCCTAAAAACATGGATGATACGATCGGAGAACGTGCAAGAAAGACAGAGGAGTTTCGTGATATGATTGCGAGACGTACCGGTCTTTCCGTTGTTTTATGGGACGAAAGACTGACTACCGTGGAGGCAGAGCAGATTTTGATAGAGAGTGGTGTGAGAAGAGAACACCGTAAGGCAGTGATCGATAAAATTGCGGCAATGATTATTTTACAGAGTTATTTGGATGATGTCAGATGGAAAAATTCAAAAAGTATGTGCCATCAGTCAAGTACGGATGAGATAGGGGAAGAAACAGAAACGGAAGGAAATGCCCCCAAAAATGATCTGGATCAATAGAAATGGAGAATAGGAGGAATAAAGAAGGATAGTATGGGAGAAGAACAGGAAAAACAAATCACCCTTCAGGCAGACGGGGAGGAAGTTCGTTTTTATGTTTTAGAGGAGACAAGGATCAATGGAATGAACTATCTTCTGGTAACAGACTGTGAAGAGGAAGAGGACGGAGAGTGTTATATTTTAAAAGATACTTCCAGTGATGAGGAGGAAGAAGCCGTTTACGAGTTTGTTGAGAATGATGCAGAGTTGGATTATATGTTTAAAATTTTCACGGAACTTCTGGGTGATGAAGATGTGGAAATCGTAAAATAATAGAATGAGAACGCTTAAAAAGGATAATTTGGAGGTGTCAGTTATTTGAAACAGGGAAAAAACGAAAATCATTTTGAAAAGCATGAAAAACCAGAAAAATATGAAAAGAAAGACAGAAATGAGAGACAGACAGAGAAACCAGACAAGTTAGCTGTTAAGAAAAAAAACAACAAAGTGAAAATTATCCCTCTTGGAGGTCTGGAACAGATTGGAATGAACATGACAGTGATCGAGTATGAGGATACGATGATCGTAATCGACTGTGGTTTGACCTTCCCAGGAGAAGATATGTTAGGAATCGATCTGGTGATCCCAGATGTCACATATCTTAAAAATAATATAGATAAATTAAAAGGCTTTGTCATTACTCATGGACATGAGGATCATATTGGTGCTCTTCCGTATGTTTTAAAAGAAGTGAATGCACCAGTTTATGGAACAAAGCTGACGGTTGCTTTGATCGAGAACTGAAAGAACACAATCTGTTGAAAACAACAAAAAGAAAAGTAGTAAAACATGGTCAGTCTATTAATCTGGGAAGTTTCCGTATTGAATTTATCAAGACAAATCATAGTATTGCGGATGCTTGTGCACTTGCCATTTTTACACCAGCAGGTATTATTCTTCATACAGGAGACTTTAAAATTGATTATACGCCTGTATTTGGAGAACCAGCAGATCTGCAGCGTTTTGCAGAATTAGGTAAAAAAGGTGTATTGGCAATGTTATGTGAGAGTACCAATGCAATACGTCCGGGATTTACCATGTCAGAGCGTACCGTGGGAAAGACATTTGATGCGATCTTTGCGGAACATAAAAATAACAGGATCATTGTGGCAACATTTGCTTCTAATGTGGATCGTGTGCAGCAGGTAATCAACTCTGCTTATAAATATGGGCGTAAGGTAGTCATTGAAGGGCGCAGTATGGTGAATGTGATAGGAACTGCAAGTGAGCTGGGATATATCAATATTCCGGAAGGAACACTGATTGATATTGAACATCTGAGAAATTATACTCCAGAACAGACAGTAATCATCACCACAGGAAGTCAGGGAGAATCTTTGGCGGCATTGTCCCGAATGGCATCTTCCCTGCATAAAAAAGTGACCATTATGCCAACCGATGTCGTGATCATGAGTTCTACTCCGATTCCAGGCAATGAGAAAGCAGTTGCTCGTGTGATCAACGAGTTATCTATGAAAGGTGCAGAGGTGATCTCACAGGATACCCATGTTTCCGGTCATGCATGTCAGGAAGAGATCAAATTGATGTATTCCTTGATCCATCCTAAGTATTCTTTGCCGATCCATGGAGAGTATCGTCATCTGATGGCACAGAAAAACATTGCAGAATCCATGGGAATGCCAAAAGAAAATATTATGATCATGGCATCTGGAGATGTGATCGAAGTTTCGGAAGAGTGTATCCGTCAGGCAGGAAGAGTGCAGGCAGGAAGTGTTTTAGTAGACGGATTGGGTGTAGGAGATGTAGGAAATATCGTATTAAGAGATAGACAGAATCTTGCACAAAATGGTATCATTGTAGTTGTTTTGACACTGGAGCGTTATACTAATCAGCTTTTGGCAGGTCCGGATATTGTCTCCAGAGGGTTTGTTTATGTAAGAGAAGCAGAGAGTTTGATGGAAGAGGCAAAGATGGTTGTGGATAATGCATTGAATGACTGCCTTGACCATCATGTCAGCGATTGGAGCAAAATTAAGAATGTGATCCGTGACAGTTTGAGTGATTTCCTTTGGAGAAAGATGAAGAGAAATCCGATGATTCTTCCAATCATCATGGAAGTATAGGAAAGGTTTTCCATCTTTTCTTTTTAGACAGTCATATATACTGCATTGTAGAGTAAGAAAGGATTTTGCATGAGCAAAAAGAATGGCACAGCGGGGGATGCCGGAAAAGTCGGTCTGAGTATATTTGGGGTATCGTTTCGTATTGTTATCTGGATTCTGGTAGTTATACTTTTGTATACAGGAATCAAGGAAGGTTACCAGTTTGGGTATGCGGTTTTTGATTCTAAACCGGTAGCACAGGGAGAAGGAGTGGAAAAAACCGTGACCATTCCAGAAAAAACGTCACCAGTTTCCGTAGCAAAAGTTCTGGAGGAAAAGGGACTGGTGAAGGACAAATATGTATTTGTGGTACAGTATTTGTTATTTGAATGCGAACCACAGTCAGGTACGTATACTTTAAGTACTTCCATGTCTCCCAGAGATATCATACAACAATTGAATAAGGCGGGAGAAGAAGATGATAGTGAATGAGAGAATCCGTGACTACATCCATTCACTGGAGAAAAGCCGTGGAGAGATATTAGATCATATAGAACAGGAAGCAAGACAGGATGGAGTTCCCATTATAAAAAAAGAAACAGCTGCTTTTCTGGAAACGATGGTTGCTTCCATAAGACCGTCTGCTATTTTAGAAGTAGGGACGGCTGTGGGATATTCAGCGCTTTTGATGAGTCGTGTTATGCCTCCTCATTGCCAGATCACAACAATTGAGAATTATGAGAAAAGGATCATAAAAGCTAGAGAAAATTTTGAGCGTGCCGGTGAAACGAGAATCCATTTGCTGGATGGGGATGCCGGTCAGATTTTAAAAACTTTGAATGGTCCATATGATCTGATTTTTATGGATGCTGCAAAAGGACAGTATATTCACTGGCTTCCCGATATCCTGCGTGTCTTGGCATCAAGAGGTGTGCTGATCTCCGACAATGTATTACAGGATGGAAGAATTGTAGAATCCCGTTTCGCGGTGGAGAGAAGAGACAGAACCATCCATTCCAGAATCAGAGAATATTTGTTTACTCTGACGCATCATCCAGAGTTGATCAGTTCGATCATTCCTATTGGAGATGGTGTGGCACTTAGTACAAAGAAATGATAAGATTTAGCGCAAAATGTGCTAATTTAGAAAAAGAGAGGTAATTATGAGAAAAACAGAGCTACTGATCCCTGCCGGAAGTTTGGAAGTATTAAAAATGGCAGTTATGTATGGCGCAGATGCGGTATACTTTGGTGGAGAAGCGTTTGGACTGCGTGCAAAAGCAAAAAATTTTTCCAAAGAAGATATGATAGAAGGCATTGCATTTGCTCATGCTCATGGGGTGCGGGTCTATATTACTGCTAATATTTTGGCACATAATCAGGATCTGGAAGGTGTAGAGCAGTATTTTAAAGAATTAGGAGAAATCCGACCGGATGCATTGATTATTTCAGATCCGGGTGTTTTTTCTATTGCAAAGCGTATTCTTCCAGATATGGAAATTCATATCAGTACACAGGCTAATAATACAAATTATGCGACATACCAGTTCTGGTATGGTCTTGGGGCAAAGCGTGTGGTATCTGCTCGTGAATTGTCTTTAAAAGAGATCAGGGAGATCCGTGACAGGATTCCGGAGGACATGGAGATTGAAAGTTTTATCCATGGGGCAATGTGTATTTCTTATTCCGGAAGAT
>CAJMNU010000098.1 GCA_905214855.1 uncultured bacterium
TCGGTCCCGGTCGAGATGCTACTTCAAATTCATCTTTTCTTGGAAGATACTCTTTTTTCCCATCTTCTGTTCTGGAATATCCCGGCTCAAAATCAGACCCTTTTGCTGTCTGTATCAGACTTTCCCCATATCCTCTTGACTGGATCTTTTGTCGGTCTGGGATCTTAGGTGCTGTGTTAATTCCAGTAACTGCCACAGCTTTCTTTTCTTCCAATTTCTTTTGCAGCAAGCTAGTCTCTGCCTCAATGATCTTTCCTGCGGCTGTCACAACTGTTTTGGTTTCCTCTGGAACAAAGACTTCCTCTTTTTCTTTTGCTTTATAAAACTCTTCATCTGGTCTCTGATCCAACACTCCCATATCTCTATATGTATCCGCCCAAAGTTTGGAATTTTCTTCTTGTCTCTTCTCATAAGACGCTTGGTGAAGATCATCTCTTGTAGATCTCTTTAGCATCTGAGTTTCTGGAACTTGCAGTGGTATATCTTCTTCCTTATACAGAGACTGCGGCAAATGTTCTTTTTCTTCCTCCTGCATCGCAAGGATCCGTTTCACATCTCCCTCATCATATTCATCCACAGATGCTGTTCTTGGCATATGGATCCGACCTGTGAATTGGTCTGTCGAATGCTGCTGTTCTTTCTCTCTTTCCATTCTAACAGATGAAAAATCAGAAATATTAAGGACTTGACTTTCTGACTGTTTTGTCAATCTTGCACTGATCGCTTCTCGCTCTACTGCATCAAAATCAATGTCTTTTTTCTGTCTGCTTTCAGGCTTATCTTCTGTCTTTTCCTGTTCTTTCTGCCCTTCTTCAAAAGAAATGATGCTTTTCTCTTTTTGTTCCTCACATTTCTCCTTATCCAACTTCTGTTGTTTTGATGCCTGTATTTCCAAAACCTCTTCTCTATGCACAGAAGGTTCTGCTGCTCCCACAGGAAATGAAAAAGCTGGAACAGAAGAACTAGAAGGAGAAATAGCGGGGTTGGATCTGCTATTTTTCACAAGAGGGATCGTATTGAGCTTTGTGGAACTAAGATCCACACCAGAAACCGTTTGTTCCTCCCGTATTCTCTTTTTTTCTGTCCGTTGCTGTTCATATTCTTCTAAACGCCTGTCTACATCATGTTTTGCATATTGATAAGCAAGGGAACTGTTTCTTTTAATAAAATTCACAAAAGAACGTTCTGTAATAAACACCATTCCTATGATAAACAAAACCAAAAGAAGCAAGTATGTCCCAAGTGTACCCAACATATTTCCAAACGCAACAGCAAGGAGACCACCAAGCAAACCTCCCCCACTTCCTTTTTCTCCGGATATCAAGTAATACTGGATGATTTTTTGTCCTTCTAGCCATCCTCCGCCAAATACCATCTGGGAGAGACCACAAACTGCCAAAAGACAGAATGTACATCCGATCATCTTTAATACAGCACGTATATTACCTCTATTAGAAATATAAAAGCAAACTCCCAATGCTAAAAACACAGGGAACAGATATCCGATCATCCCAAACATCCCAAGCTGAAGCTGACGAAAGAAATTTCCCACTACTCCACAGATTTTAAAATTGCTGCAAAACAAAAACACTGCGACAGCAAATGTGGATATCATAATCACCTCAGCACGGAAAAATGAAGTATCTGCCTGTGTCCCAGTGTCTTTTCTTTCGTATTGGGAAGTCTTCCCTCTGGAAGTACTTCTTCTTGTATTTTCTGCAGCAGACGTGTTACTGCTCTGTTTCTTTCTTGTTTCTGCCACGTATTACAGCCCCCTTGCATAAAATCACTCATTTTAGTATATCATCTTTTTTTTCAAATGTCACCCCATCGTTTAAAAAAATCATCCTGCGTACTTTTTCCACTGCCTCCTGTATTCCTCCTACTTCGTCAATCAAACCTTTCTTTACAGCTTCTTCTCCAACTAAAACAGTACCCAAATCTTTTGCCAGCATTGTATTGTTCATCATCAAAGCCTTTGCCTTTTCATATGAAATCTTAGAATGATCTGCAATAAATCCTAATATCCTATCTTGTATCATTCCAAAATATTCATATGTCTGCACTGCGCCAATCACAGTACCACTCATCCGTACAGGATGGATCATCATTGTTGCGGTTGGTACAATATAGGAATAATCTGCAGCAACTGCAAGCGGCACTCCAATAGAATGGCTGTCTCCAATAACTAAAGAAACGGTTGGTTTACTAAGTGAAGCGATCATCTCTGCTAATGCTAAACCACAGCTCACATCTCCTCCAATCGTATTAATTAAAATTAACACTCCCTTAATCTTACAATCCTGTTCAATTTCTGCCAATTTAGGAAGAATGTGCTCATACTTAGTTGTTTTTGAGGAATTCGAAAGATTCTCATGTCCTTCAATCTCACCAATAATGGACATCAGATAAATAGAATCTATTTCTGCCTGCCCACTCTCCCTGATCTTTTCATCATTATCTATGTGATCTTGATTTTCTTTGCTTGTTTTTATCATAGTTTTTCTCCTGCTTTCCTTCCTTTATTTTTTATATGCCTCATATCAGTTTCTGACCATAATAGTAGTATCTGTAAAATTCGTAGTATCTATACTTGGATAGTGCTATCTTTTGTTGTTCAAAAATATTATATTTCCTTATGATTACCATAGGGCGAATATATTAGTAATAAAAAGATCTGCTATTTCATGACATATTAATCACAAAAACAGCAGATCTCTATATTCACTCTAACTTTTTACTATGATGTATGATCCTCTTCTTACTTTGTAAAAGAGCACTCCACCCACTGTCCCTGCCACATATCTCTTTCAGATCTCACACAAACAGAAACAATGGTACGATTTTGCTGTATCTGAAAAAAATACCAGTTTTCTTCTGAAATATTCTGATAACATATGATCTGCTGATTTTCGTCCCATGTAAAAGAAATGCTGCTTGGTGGAACAGTAAGCCCCAATCCCAATGCTTTCAGAAAACTTTCTTTTAACGTCCAGAAGCGAAAAAACAGACAATTCTTCTCCTCTTCTGATAAACAGGCATCGTATTGCTTTTTTTCTTCTTCGCTTAACACTCTCTTTACCAGATGAACAGGAATCGGACGGATTTCTTCTACATCAATTCCCACTTCCCCCGTTCCTGTTATCAGCCAGATCTGGCGATTCGTATGGCAAATATTAAAATAAGGCTGTTCTTTTTTGCTAAAATACGGTTTCCCATGAGGTCCATATAAAAGATCTGGAAGCTCCCGCATTCCATACTCAGAAAACAGGGCATATTTTAAAAGTTTTCTACCATACTCTTTCTCTGCTTTTCTTTTTTGAATTCTCTTATCCCAGATACAGGATGTTTTATATACCATATTAATCTCCCAGTACGTTTACAATACATGCCGGTGTTCTATAATTCCATGTTGATATCTTAATTCCACTTCGTCTGCTTGCAGCATGGATCACCTGTCCATTACCAATATACATAGCCACATGATTGATCGTTCCAGATTTATTTGTATAGAAAATCAAATCTCCAGGTCTCTTTTCACTGGAAGAAATCCTTTTTCCGCACTTTGCCTGACTGCCAGAATGATGTGGAAGGCTAACGCCAAAGTGTTTCATAACCTGCATCGTAAATCCAGAACAGTCTGCTCCCTTTGTCAAACTAGTCCCTCCCCAAACATAAGGATTCCCTAAAAACTGCATTGCATAATTTACAATCTGTGTACGTTTGGAAACAGCCTTCGCAGTAGACCCTGATTTTCCAGAATCACTCTGAAGCGGTGTGAACTTGATCGCCTCTGGGATCGCATAGCGTACATCTACATAGTCTGTAGAAACAAACGCTGTATCTGTATCCAGCTCAATCTCCACCCATCCATCCAATTGATTGATAACTGCATATCTCTCACTGTTTGAAATCTGTGTCCAGATGGATGCATCTGTAGAAGGTTCTGTTCTGGCATTCAACATATCTGTGCTGACGATTGCCATCAATTCTGCATGGTCTACCGCAGCCTGTTTTGCTGCTCCTCCTGTTAAGATATACTCCGCTTTAACATAACCAGTCACAGGTCCTGACTTGATCTTATACCAGCCATCCAACTCTTCCAAAATCTCTGCGCCACAGTTTCCCGGCATTTTTCCTATGATCTTCCCATTCTCTTCGCTTGCCTTATCACGAATATTTAAATAGCCCTGTACATTTGATACACCCAGATTATCATATAAGTTGATGACCATAGCCCGTGCATCCAGTTTTCTTGCTTCATTAAGTCCAAGCTGGATCGTGACATATTCTTCTGCCATATATCCGCTTCCGTTATAAACCCATCCATTCTCTACAGATTCCGCACGATAGCGTTCTCCTTTGTATCCCTGTCCTAACGTATCTGCCTGTGTTGAAGGTTCTTTTCTAATATTTAACGTATCTACCTGAACGGTTGCAAACTCATACACATATTCTAATGCTTTTACTTTCGCTTCCTCTCCTGTCAGCACATAGTCAGAGCTCACATATCCTGTCAACCCACCTGAAGAGACATGATACCATCCCTCCAAAGAATCTAAGACCTCACATCCACTGTTTGCATATAATTTTCCAATGACATCTCCCGTCTTAGACGGCTCTTCTCTCAAATTCACATAACTGTCTGCCTGTATCAGCCCTAGATTGGTATAAGAATCGATCACTGCCTGTTTTGCGGCTTCCTGTTCTTGTTCTTCCTGTTCTTTCTGCTTTTGAGCTCCTAATTCATCTGTTTCTCCCTGCACTTCTTCCAATTCATCCTGTGCACGCACTGCCACTGTTGCTACTTCATTGGACTGACTATCTGTATCTGGCTTTCTCAGCCAAAAAAACACACCTGTCCCAATTCCTACAAGAAGAAGCAACACAAAAACTCCTCCTGCAAAATATGGGATATATGCTGCAAAAGTTCTTTGCCATTTTAATCGTTTTTTCTTCTGTTCAGAATCTTCTTTTTTATCGAAAAATGGGATCATTCCTCTTCTCCTTTGCGAATCTATTGCCTTTTCGCACCAGTATATCATAAAAAAACGGCAGAAAATATTACAAAATTCTTAAAAAATACATATTTTTGTAATTTATTCTGCCGAAATTTATCTAATTTTAGCTATAACTCCTTACATAGACTTCTCTTTTTGCTCTTTTGGGAGAAAAATAATGAATTCTGTTCCTACATCAGGAGTCGATTCTACATGGATCGTACCTCCATAATAGCTGACAATATGTTTTACAATGGAAAGTCCCAAACCTGTTCCTCCCATTCTGCGGCTTCTGCCCTTTTCTACTCGGTAAAAACGTTCAAAAATACGTCCGATATGTTCCTTGCTGATCCCAACACCAGTATCTTTGACCCGTATGGTCACACCCTTTTCCCCTTCCACAGCAAATGCCCACACCTGTCCTCCTGAACGGTTATATTTCACTGCATTGCTGAGCAGATTATTAAACAGCTCTTTCATCTGTAATGCATTAGCAAAATAGGTGACTGAAGGACAATCTGCGTGGATCACCACATTACGCTCTACAGCCAACGGTTTTACTGTATTTGCCGTTTCCAAGAGGATTGCTCTAAGATCTACAGAGGTTTTCACTACCTCCACTTCTCTTGTCTCCAGCTTAGAGATCATCAAAATATCATTGATGACATTTGACATATGTCTGGTTTCCTCCAAAATACGGGTCAAAAAATTCTTTTT
>CAJMNU010000099.1 GCA_905214855.1 uncultured bacterium
TCCACAGGAGATTTATGAAGACCGCAAATTTGAGAACATCACTCAGGTTTGGTTAGGCGGAGACCATTACAAATGGAGACAGATGCGTTCTAATGGTGTAGAAGAAAAATACATCACAGGTGATGCTTCTGATCGCGAAAAATTCCAGAAATGGGCAGAAACTATGCCTAAATTGATCGGTAACCCACTGTATCACTGGAGTCATCTGGAATTAAAAACATATTTTGGCTATAACGGATATTTGAATGGTGATACAGCTGAAGAGGTATGGAATCTGTGTAATGCAAAACTTCAGGAAGATTCCATGACTGTAAGAAATATCATCCGTCAGTCCAATGTTACTCTGATCTGTACAACAGATGATCCAGTTGACACGTTAGAGTGGCATCAGAAGATCGCTGCTGACCCTACATTTGATGTACAGGTTCTGCCTGCATGGAGACCTGACAAGGCAATGAATGTGGAGAAACCAACTTACAAAGAATATATCTCCAAGCTCTCTGAAGTAAGTGGTGTAGAGGTAAAAGATTTTGCTTCCTTAAAAGCAGCTCTGGTAAACCGTATGGATTACTTCGAAGCAAACCACTGCAATGTTTCTGACCATGCTTTAGAGTATGTGATGTATGTTCCTGCTTCTGAGGCAGAATTGGATGCTATCATTGCAAAGGGTCTGAATGGTGAAGCGATCAGCAAGGAAGAAGAATTAAAATACAAAACAGAATTTATGCTGTTTGTAGCAAAAGAATACAACAAACGTAATTGGGTAATGCAGTTACACTATGGCTGCAAACGTGACAATAACGCATTCATGTTTGAAAAACTGGGTGCAGATACTGGTTTTGACTGCATTAACAACTATGCTCCTTCCGCACAGATGGCAGATTTCCTCAACGCACTCTCTGCAACAGATGAAATCCCGAAAACCATCATCTACTCTTTGAATCCAGTAGACAATGCTGCAATCGGAACAATCATTGGCTGCTTCCAGAGCAAGAATCCAGGAAGAATCCAGCAGGGTTCTGCTTGGTGGTTCAATGATCATAAGGTTGGTATGACGGATCAGATGATTTCTTTGGCTAACCTTGGATGCCTTGGAAACTTTATTGGTATGCTGACTGATTCCAGAAGTTTCTTATCCTACACCAGACATGAGTACTTTAGAAGAATCCTCTGCGAACTGATCGGTGGATGGGTAGAAAATGGAGAATATCCAGCAGATATGAAGAGTCTGAAAGAGATCATTGAAGGAATCTCCTATTACAATGCTGTAAAGTATTTTGGTTTTAATCTGTAAGATAGACAGATTCATGGAATCTGTTTCATATTGACCTAAAATAAATACTAGCCTGACAGTCATTCTTTCTATGAATAGCTGTCAGGCTTATTCTTTATTTCTTTATTTCTTTATTTCTTTATTTCCAAATATTGTGATTTACCATACAAACATGGATTTTCCTTTCAAACGCAGCACTGCCTCGATAAAATAATAATCGGCATAGATAATCGGTACTTCTGTATTTTCTCCTGTTGGATCATGATAGAAGAAGGTTCCTCCATCTACGATAGAATCTTTCTCTGGATTCCAACAGCAAAACTTTTCATCACATGCCCGAAGGATTCTGTATGCTGCTTCTGTATATAAGCGTTTTTCTCCTTCTTCTACATGCTCTGCAATTTCCAAAAGCCCTGCTGCTGTAATCATAGCTGCTGTAGAATCATATTTTTCCGGTTCATCAGGCTGACGATAATCTACTAGTGAAAGCCAATCTTTTACAGCCAGATTGGAAATACAATAATGAGCACATATTTTGGCAGTGTCTAAAAACGATTTTTCTTTTGTATGTCGGTAACTTAAAGCAAAACCATATACAGCCCAAGACTGACCACGGCTCCAAGAAGAACCTTTTGCATATCCCTGCCCTGCCGGATTTTCCAGATGTTCTCCGGTTTCCGGATCAAATCCAACAATATGATTGCAGCTTCCATCCGGTCTGACAACATATTGCTGTGCTGTTTTTGCATGATTGACTGCAATCTGTCTAAAACGTGGGTCATCCAATTCATCTGCTGCCCAATATAGCAAAGGTAAATTCATCATACAGTCAATGATCATCCATCCACGAATATCTCCGCCTCCCATCATCTCTGACATTTTATTGTGAGCTGGGCCATTCCAAGCACGGATAAACTTTCCTTCTGGATTATAGCGTCCTGCAAGCAGATTTGCTGCAAGCAATCCCCTTTGACGTGCCTTCTTATCTCCTGTTTTCCGATAATGTGCAACAGAAGATAACAGATATAAAAATCCCATGTCATGATCTACTGTTTCTGCACTGTTAAGAAGTACTGCCAGTCTATCTTCTACACCACACGCTGCCGTCTTATAGGATTCCTCTCCGGTTGCCTCATACAATTGCCACAGCATCCCTGACCAAAATCCATTTGTCCAAAAACCAATTCCCCACCGTCCTTCTTCAATATCATAATACTTTCCATTCGCATCTGTGGTATAAGGGATCATTGTTCCAATCCTTTTACACTCTGCTTGCATCTTTACCATTAACTTTTGATATACACAATCCAACCATTCCTGATTAGAAGATACGACTGCTCTTTCTTCCATATTCATTTCTCCTTTGCCATATTTTTCATGTATTGTTTTGTGATTTTAACAAATATTTCTTCCAGAATCTTATTTGTTTTGTAACATCTACCACCAGTATAGCATACAAAAAAACTATCTGTTAGAAAAAACAGATAGTTTTTAGTAAAAACAAAGTTTAAAATATGCTATTTTTTATATTTTTGTGATTATTTCGATATTCTAATGGAGAAACACCTCTTTCATTCTTAAATACCTTAGAAAAATAATTATTATCCTGATATCCCACATAGGAAGCAATCTCCTGAACACTGACATGGGTATCCAAAAGAAGTTCTGCTGCAAGACTACATCGTTTTTTTGCAATATACTCCTTTATTGTCAGCCCTGTCTCCTGTCGAAATTGCCGGACAAAGCTGCATTTTTCACGTCCCACCGCCTCAGCGATCTCTATGATTGTCATATTTTTTCCTAAATTGATCTCTATATAATCCATTGCCTGACGGATCACTACAGAATATACGACCTGCTTCCTTTGTTTAATCTCCCTGCAAAAACGCTCCAACAACTCGCCTGTCAGCCTGTCCAACTCTTTTTTGGAAACTGCATAACGCATTTTCTGAGCATACTCCTGACTAATAGAATCCACCAAAACAGGACTCAAACCTCCTCTCTTGGCAGCAATACGGATCAAAGTTCTCATGATCGCTGCTCCGGCAAGCTGATCTTGAAATGAATTTGAAATAAACCTGATATCCGCCAGTACCTTTTCCAACTCTTTTAATGACCAACAGGCTTTCTCATATTCGCCTTGCTCTATGAAGTTCATAAAACGGTCTTCCATCTGATATCTTCGATTGATCATAGATGCATTGGCATAGACATCAGAAAAACGCAAAGACTCCTTTTGTCTAATTGGATCTATTATCAGTGTTTCTACTCTTTTTCTGTCTCCATCTAAATCGCATGTCATCAAAAACGCAAGATTGACAGCATAATCTCGATTGATAATAGGGAACTGGCAGCGATAACCTTTATAAGAAAGCATCAAACTTTCTGATACATTCTGTTTTGCCAAAAGACTTCTTGCATTTTTAGGATTCCATTCATTCTCTACATATGGTCCTAATAAAATCCATGCACCATCTGCTTTAAAGATCATTGTCCTTGTATCCAAAGGCTCTATCACTTCATATACTTTGTCCTCTGATGCATGTTCTAAAAATGTCTCCATTCCCTCTTTTGTATAGATTGTCTGCAAATCCGTGGAAAAACAGTTTTTCTTCTCAAATTGAACCAATATGTCAGATGAAAAAGTGTAACTTGTTACTGCCATCCCACTCAAGGCAGGAACTAAAATCTGAGCAGATTCCAAAAAGTCTATTTTCTCCACCTCCAACGATCAAATCTTCCACGTTCGTAACCCTTTTCTAGGAAACTTTCACTCCACTTAAAAATCCACTCAACTCACTTGTACAATACTCAATCGTGCGATTCATAAATAAAGTCACAGTATCTCCCTGAAATACAGCTTGTAACCAATATCCCCCAATGTCTTCTCCCATCAATTCTGCCCAGAGATAGAAGGAGTCATCACACAGCCATGATGCAGAAGATACGCAAGGCTGATCATATAATGGGAAGATACACTCCTTATTTTTACAAAGTCCAAATGGCAATTGGAACTTCCCCTGTTCCCCTTCAAAGAACATGGTTCCTTCCTGCTGCTCTTCCTCAAATTCAAATCTGACTTTCTGGATCAATGAAGTTGCATTGGTAATCTGATATGTACTTCCCTGGATCCGATCTATCAGCTCTGTATTTTGAGGTTTGATATTTCCTTTTGTTGATTCCAAAGTCAAATTAGATACATATGTCTTTAACTCTTCTGTACAGGATGAAAATGTCTTTTTATTTTCCAAAGCAGCCAAAATAGTCTCATATAGACTATCATAGATAACCTGATTTCCTCCGCTTCTTCTCATAGTGTCTGCGGTTGTGACACAGATCAACTGATATTTTGGAAGACAGATCACCAGCTGTCCTCCCATTCCATACATCACATACCCATCACGGCTAAGTTTCCAGAATTGATATCCATACCCCTGACTCTCCTCCGGAATCGGACCTTTTGCAATAGTTGGAACCTGCAATGATGTTGCCTCACTAAGATATTCCTCTGGTATCAATTGTTTTTCATTCCATCTTCCGTGGTTCATAATGAGCATTCCTAAACGCATCATATCCATTGGAAGTGCCATAAGACCACTTCCTCCCATGGAAACACCAAACGGATCTGAAATAATATATGCTTCTTTGCTAAATCCGATCTCATCCAGACATTTTTCTCTCAGATATTCCAAAAGTTTTTTTCCAGTCAATTTTTCTACCAATGCACATAATGTATGTGTAGATGAGGTATCATAATTAAAGATAGTTCCCGGTTTATGGTCTGGTATAGTGGTAAAAAAACTCTCGACCCAGTTTTTTGTCAAATCTTTTTTGTATGTGGTCGTCATATGGCAAGTTCTCATCGTCAACATATGACGGATTGTCATTTCCATTAAAAACGGATGTGGATCAATTGGAACATACTCTGGAAAATAAGATACAATGGTATCATCCAAATGCAATTTCCCTTCATTTTGCAGACACCCGATCGCCAAAGACACCAGACTCTTCGTCTGTGAAAACATCCTGTGATTCATAGAGGCATTCCATGGAGCATAGTATCCCTCTGTAAATACTTTCCCATTCCTTGCCAAAAGGACACTATGCATCGCAATTCCCTTTGCTTTTAATGTTTCAAAAAATTCTACAACTGCTCCTGATGGAACTCCTGCTTCCTCAGGAGTACAACGCAATACATCATCTTTATTCATCTCTCTCATCCTTTCTCAAAGCCTTTCTTCGCATTCCCTTTCCCTGATTTTTATGGCAGTTTTGAGATTTTGGCAACAGTTATCTTTAAAGCTGAACTAACCTTTTACTGAGCAGCGCTCAACGGACCTCCCGGCTGTCCGCTTACCATATTGCCTGTACATTGAGATGGTGTCAGCGTTGTCTGTGGTGGAGTCTGCCCCTCAT
>CAJMNU010000100.1 GCA_905214855.1 uncultured bacterium
GTACCTGCCTGCACACCTCCATTTTCATCTCCATATTCAAACTCTGCCCCTGCATATGCCGCCAGATCTGCATCTCCTGTACAGTCGATAAAATACTTTGCCTTTAACTTTTCCATCCCATTTTTTCCACAGACTGTGATCATATCCAAACGCTTTTCCCCAGAAGCCATCTCTACATCCACTACCATACTATGGAACAGGATATCACTTCCACTCTCACAGACGATATCATCCAATACTCTTTTTAGAATCTCAGGATCAATGGGAAACCAGTCAATCCCCTCAATGCGGTCTGGTTTTCTGTCATAAAACGGACTCTGGTAGCACTCTTTTTTCAGATTTTCCAGAATCTCACGACCAATTCCTCCGATCAGATCTTCCACACCATTGGTATAAGGACCAAATGCCGGTACACTTGCCAGAGTTGCCATTCCGCCCAAAAATGCTTCCCGCTCAATCAAAAGTGTCTTCGCACCATTTCTTGCAGCCGCAACTGCGGCTGCCACACCGGCAGGACCTCCTCCTGCCACGATCACATCATATTCTCTCATATTTTTCACTCTCTACTATTCAAAAGAAAAGACTCTTTTTTTACCATCTTTTTCTGTCACTGTAATCGTACCACATCCTTTATCATCCATTTCAAATGCCACATATTCAATCTGACCGGCATTCTCTCCTCTATAGGATTCTATTACATGGGCATAAACCGTCTTTCCACCAAATCGACGCTCTACTAGATATGGTATCTCTGAAATGGATGGATTATTTGGTCCGATTCCCATAAGGATCTCTTCTCCATTTGCCATACTGTAAACGTCTGTATAAACATCCTCATCCTGATAGGAAATCTTTTCTACTGTCTCCATCTGTGTTCCTGCTGCCCGTCTGCGCTGTACATCATGGATATGTTTATATGGTTTTTTCTCACCTAAAAGCCCGACTTTTTCTCCCTCCGGCTCTGTCAGGCACTTTCCTGAGAAATGCATGACCCAATCCATGGAAAGTGTTGGATCTGCTCCTTCTACAGTGAACACTTCTGCAAAATACCTGTCTGCCCATGCAATTCTTCTCACCATGCGAACCGGACGGTAATACTCCTCATTCCACTGAACGATCGTAAAACTGTCTGGCATTTCATATGGTTTTGTCCAATCTGCTTCTGCATCTACATAGATGACTCCATCTTTCTCCTCATAGCGGTTTAAGCGGCTATTGACTGGCGCCTGATTCTCACCACCAATGTTTACTGTATTGTGAGAACCTGTATTCTTATAATAATCATAGTGAAGCACTGCACCATATCCTGTTGTTCCCATATCTGGTGCAACTCTCTTGCCATAAGCCAGATAGCTGATATCCAAACGGTCATAATGGTCATGCTCTCCGCCATAGCTGTCATGTTTAAAGAGCAGATAACGGTCATCTGCACCTCTTAAAATCGTGTGTCCATAACTTCCTACTTCTGTATGATAATTTACCAGTGGAAGATCACATGGTTGTAATTCGTCCACACCATAAATAAATGCTTCCAGATTGTCTCTCTCTTCTTCCTGATAGAGTCTGTTCAGAATATACAGCAGCTTATCTCCTCCAATCTCACGGTACGCAAATTCAAAAAGATACAGACTGGATGAAGTATGCCCATAATTGGTATCATTCAACATTGGAATCCTAAAATCTGGTTCAAGATAGTAATACAGCAGTTCCATCATTGCTTTATAGTTTGGATGGTGAATCTGACTGTGCGGTGTATGTAATGCAAATTTTTCATATGCAAAGAAGCTGGTCAGAGCATAAAAATGATATCCAAATGCTCCCTCAAACCATATGTGGTTTGAGGGAGCATAGCATGTAAAAGCTGATACAAAATACCATTTTTTTCGTAGACGGCAAACTGAACATATTTATCTATGCCAAAGATCAATCCTATGATCGCAATTGCAGAATTGATAATCACCTCATGATTATGCAGCTGATCATGACGATGCTCTACTAAAAAATCAGCTCCCGGCAGCAGCATTCCATCTCGGATCGCATTTCTCTCCTCTTCTGTCATGGCATCAGATAAAAGATCAAATGCCATAGCAAAACTTCTCAAAAAGTTTGCCTCATCCAATGTCTGTGCACCGGATTTTCCTGGTCCATTATAAGGAATATCTCCATGCACTTCATAATCTTTATAATAACGGGAATATTCCAGCATGATATCAATTGCTTTTCTTGCATAGGATTCCTCTTTTGTGATCATATGGATCAGACCCATTTTAAAACATGCCTCATAATTACGACTATTAATAATTCCCCACCATGTGCTGTCATATGGCTCTCCGCTCAAAACCTGCCCACAGGACGGACATCTGTGATGATGTGGATCGTTTCGATCAAACTCTAAAAGTACAGAACACTTTGGACAATAATAATATAAAAACCAGTTTGCAATCCCTGTCTTTGGCACTAAAATTGGTGCCTCATACACCTCTTTCACTGCATCTTTCAAACGCTCCATAACTTTTGGCTGTTTTCTACCTCTCTCCTGAAGATGTAAAATCTCCTGTTCTGTAAATTGGATCATGTTTCTTCTCCTTCTCATATCACTTATTTTAAAATGATTTTAATTGAATCTAATATTTTATTTTAATGTGATCTCCACCACAGTATCCCTTTCATCTGGAAGCGGATAGCAGTCGCTTGCCCTGTGATCAAGGAAAAAGTATGCATTTTCGCTGTAATCCTTGAGATTCCAGTAAAATGTCTCACGGATCTCTGAATGATCGCTGACCAAACGCATAGATTCAATCTTGCCTGCCATATCAGGAAGACAGATCGCTCCCACCTGTTCCTCCATCACATGAGCATAGAGTTTATTACCTTTTTGCGTAAATCTGCCCCACTCTGGTTTCGGATATTCTGACATACCACATCCGTAAATACTCTCTCCGTTCTCCTGCATCCATTCTCCCACTTCTGAGAGGATCTTAACGGATTCTTTTGGAATCTGCCCCTTCGCATTTGGTCCAACATTCAAGATCAAATTTCCTCCTTTGCTGACACATTCCACCAATGTACGAATCACTAATTTAGGAGATTTGTAATGATGATCGGAAGAAACATATCCCCAGTTATTATTCAGAGTAATACATGCTTCCCACGGAATCGGTGTTCCGGCATCATCTCTAAGACATGCTGGCGGGATCATCTGTTCCGGCGATGCAAAATCTCCTGCATATACAGCTGGATTCAAAGTATAAATACTTCCCTTTCCAGAACCACTCGCCTCCAAACGATTATCCACTACAATATGTGGCTGGATCTCTCTTACCATCTGAATCAACTCTGATGCTTTCCATGTTTCACCTTTCATCTTCTCATAGGAAAAATCAAACCACATCAGATCCAAATGTCCATAATTTGTCAAAAGCTCCCTCACCTGATTATGCATGTACTCCAGATAACGGTCAAAATTACGGTTTTCATTGGAATATTCTGGATTTTCTCTCATTGGATGATGAAGATCTCCATAATGAGGATAATCCGGATGTCTCCAATCGATCAGGGAGAAATACAAGCCCACTTTAATCCCCTCTGCACGAAAAGCCTCTAAAAATTCTCTTACCAAATCACGCCCACATGGTGTATTTGTTGATTTAAAATCGGTATACTGAGAATCGAACAGACAAAAACCATCATGGTGTTTTGCTGTAAGCACCGCATATTTCATTCCTGCTTTTTTGGCAAGTTTCGCCCATTCTCTTGGATTGTAATCTTCTGCTGTAAACTCATCCTTAAATCCTTCATATTCTTCTTTTGGCATTCTTTCATTACTTCTGACCCATTCTCCACGGGCCGGAATCGCATACAGCCCCCAATGGATAAACATTCCAAACCTTGCCTCACGATACCATTCTGTTCTCTTTGTTCTTTCTTCTACAATCTTATTCATCTTTTTCTCTCCTTCTACATAAATCTCATTTTATTTTAATATAAGTTTTCTTCCTGCACTACTTTTTTGAATTCTGTGGGGGTACATCCATAAAATTTCTTAAAACTGCTCGCAAAATATCTCTGGTTATCATATCCACACTCTGCAGCAATATCCTGAATTCGCATCTCTGTCTTTTGTAGCAGCATTCCCGCCTTTTCCATACGCTTTCTGATAAGATATTCCCCAAATCCTTCCCCTGTGATCTGTTTGAAGGCCTGTCTTACATAACTAGCACTAAAATGTACATTCTGCGCTGCCCATTCCAGATCGATCTTAGGATTTTTAAGATTTGTTTCCAAAAGCATTTTCACCTGTTTTACCATAGCATTTGCTCTTGTCTGACCAGAATCCGTCTCAATGCTCTGACAACACTTTTTAGTGTAAGATTCTAAGATTTCTTTTAAGTCCATCAAACTGCCATACTTCATCTTATCCTCAAACTCAAAAATCTCCTCTGGTCTTTCTCTCTCATACCCTTCCGCTTCCATATCATTTGCCAAGGCATAGATTAATTCACCAATGGAAACCCCGATATATTCTGTCTTATGATTTGCTATTGAAACATAAGATTTCATCAAACCTGATAACAAAGCAAGTGCCTCATCCTGATGTCCTGCCTTGACTGCTAATCTGATTCGGTTTTTCCATTCCCTGATCTCATTTGCAGCATTGGTATGTTCTACATGTTCCTGTAATATCTGAGAAGATGCCTTGTAAAAACGTACTTTCTTTTCCTTACGGATATCCAGAGTACATCTCCATACACAAAGAGCTTCCTGATAGGAATATTTTAAATCAGATATACTCTTTTTAACAGCGCCTAAACCACAAAATAATATCGTATGATAATATTTTTCCATGCTGGCAGAAATCTTTTCCAATCCCATCTGAACCAGCTGGCAAAATCCCCTCTCATCACTTGTTTCTCCACAGATCAATATGGCAAGTTGAGTTTTATCCACACCAACTGCATAAATATTGAGCCCAAAAGCAAAATATCCTTTTCCGATCAGCATGAGAAATTCTTCTACTTTTTCCTGTGTTTCAAATTCCCATCCCCCCTGAAATCTCAGAATTCCAGCAATATAATAATTTGCTTTTAAATTCAATTCCAGCTCTTTCGCTTTTTCTAAAGTATCCGAACTTTCTTTTATTCCATTTTCCAACACTTCTTTTAAAAAATGTTCTCTTGCCAAACTGACATGACTCTTTACCTGTTCTTTTAACAAATTCATATTTTGGTTAAGAATCTTCTGGTTATCCAACTCCTCCGTGCTTTTCTTTAAAACTTCAATCAATTCTCTTGGCAAAAATGGTTTCAGCAGATAATCCGTCACCCCAAGAGAAATCGCCTGTTTTGCATACTCAAACTCATCATAACCGCTTATTATGATATTTTTGGAGGAAATTCCTATCTTCTGCAATTCTTTTATAAGTTCCAGACCATTGATAAAGGGCATTGCAATATCTGTAATGATAATATTGGGTTTCCATACCTTTGCGGCTTCCAGAGCTTCTTTTCCATCCCCTGCCACAGCAACAACCTCTACTGGTACATCTGATTCCTGTATATTTTTTACCAACAAATCCCTGACATATACCTCATCATCTGCAAGCAGAAGACGGTCTTTGCTTTTCTCCATTTCTGTTTTTT
>CAJMNU010000101.1 GCA_905214855.1 uncultured bacterium
CTGCCAATTCCATACAAAATCTAATTCTTCACTTGCCTTTATAGTTTCTGTTGTATATTTCCTTGCAAATTCAAAAAAATTGGAATACTTAAAGGGCATACATCCGAAATCTATAGCATTTTGATACTGTTTACAAAACGTAGACTTTCCCGTTCCCGGAAAGCCAGCTATAATTCTTATCGGATTCCCGAATTCTGTCTGCTGCACTCTGTAATACACCCCCAACATATTTTCCTGCCCATTTTCCATGAATTCCACATTTTCCTGATTTTCGAAAATAAAAATTCATTTGGAAAAAACAGATTTCTTATAAAACGATCTTGTTTTCCAGACAAGAACTATAGTATCTCATAATCTTATGACATCCATTTCGAATTATCCATTGTGTTTTAATAAATATTCCCTGCTCACATTTTTAAAGCTCTGTTTTCCATCTTGAGAACGATATACAAATCCCTCTCTCATAACCTTTGGATTAATAGCACTAACCCCATCAGCTTCTAATTTCATCTCCTCCATAGTATGGCAAAGTTTATATTCTGTATCCAGAATCGGAACATGCTTTAAGTGGTACTGATCACAAAATACAGCCATTTCCTGAGTACTGGTTCGTTTTCTATCGATCACCAAATTGAAACAATACAAATCATTTTCATGGAGTTTATAAGGATTTCCCTGAACCAAACCAACGCATTCCCCCTGCAGTACAACACGCTCATAATGATTCTTAACAGCAAATTCTTTTAATTTATTCTCAATATCATATTTTTCTGCCATTTCCCAGTAAACATTAGGTTCATTCCCTGTTTTCTGTTTCTTATCTGGCTGCCGAACATTTCTGCTGCATACAATAAACTCAAAACAATCTCCCTGTTTCAATTTATTAACCGCATAAGTACATGAACATCCATCTAACTTTTCTGTCTTTACCCAAGGATCTGTACTTTGAAGGTAAAATGACGCATTTTCGATTCTGACTTCATCTGTTCTGACAATCCAGTCTGGAAACTCCAACTGATTATCCGTCTTTCTTCCAAACAGGAAAAGCAGCAACCATTTTCCATATGGATATTTTACAATTTTTTTCATAAAAGGATTCTTAAACAGCTTTGGATGAGATCTAACCATCAGTTTATATCTAGTATCTGGATCTGCTGCACTGCTTTTTCTTTTTATCTCCTCTTCAGAGCTGTATGTGATTTTCAGCAATTTAGTCACATCGCTTCCAATTCGTTTATGTTTTAACTCCGGAAATAGAGTAAGTGGCAAAGCCAATCCCTGACTGATCACATGGAATTTTCCAATTTTCATTGTTTTGATTTTATAGTTTTTTGATGCAAGGAAAGAGAAACGTTCATCATTGCTGGGGCATTTGCTGTCAATTTCAATATAAACTGCTAAATCGCCTTCATGGAACTCATCTTTTTTCGCAATACAAACCCATCCCAAGACACCTATCAGTTCAATGTTATCAGCTCCCTCAATTGGTTTCACCCATTCAATTTTCTCAATATGTGCCAATGCCCGTTCTTTCTGTAATTTTCTTTTTTTCATATCGCTCATCTCCCCTTGTGATAACAAAAACATTCCTATATTACAGATTTGAGCATATCACACATTTTTTTCACCAACAACAATTTCTATTGGAAGATTATCTTTCAAATGGTGATTTTAATCCAAACTCATGAAACAATTTTATTGCATATTCTGGATTATTTAACATCTTTTTAACGATAAGTCTCCATAATTCTTTAAACTCACACCATATTTTATATGCCTGTTCTTCCTGCGTTTCTTCTGTTTCTTCTTCCTCTACCTCTTCTATCAATTCACTTTCCCATATCTTTTCAATAAGTTCATCCACTTCGGAATTGAACCTTTTCAGATAAGCGTCTTCTTTTATATCATACCATTTCTTTTCCTCTAAGACTTCTTCTATTTGTTCTTTTACGCTCATCTCCCACTGCACATAATCGTCTTTCGCTCCTGAAATCCCAACCTCAATCTCCCATGGGTAAGACTCATTAAATTTGTTGCATTCACTCTCTGTAAGTGGCAAACAAAAGCAAAATACATCGTCTTCTTTTCTATAATAAATAGTCCCTCTTTGATACTCCCGTTCTCTGATCTTGTCCCAGAGGATCAGGATCATAGTTGGAATAAATCCTTCCAACTCCGCAAGTTCCTCATTTCCTAAGAATAGATCTTCCTTGCAAAGTAAGGCTATCTGCTCTTCCAGATCCGTTACTAAAATATCTTCTAATCTATGTTTCAACACATAAGTAATACCTGCAGCAGAATCCGCATTGATGATCGAATTTCTATTTTTTACATAATCAAAAAGCAGTTTTTTGTATTCTGACCAGTCACATGCTTTTATAAATTGATCATAATCATCTCGGCGATATCTTTCCAGACGTTTCATATCCACACAAATATTTTCGCTGCTTTTCCCTGTTGACGAAGGATGGATCAATTCCAAAGGGCTGCATTCCAGATATTTTGCAACACGTTCTAAAACGTCTTTTCTTATCTGTGGATATCTGCTTTCTCTGTATCTTTTCTCAAGATTATGATATCCACTATAGCAAATCTCACCTTCAAATCCCTGCATCTTGTCAGAATATGCTTCATTTTTTCCCTTATCTTTTTTGTTTTTCCTATCCCTCCACTCCTCAATCTTCTCAATATTAATGACAATCCTCTTATTTTCTACCTTTAATTCAGATTTTTCCTCATCTGTCAGTTTTTCCATCATCTCATTCCACTTGGAAGATTCTCCTTTTACTGCTACATATTTTGAGGTGTCAAAATCCTCAGGAATAAACTTGGGTAAATCACTCTCCTGAAAGCCATGTACATCAATTATCCGTTTCAATTCTTCACTTTTTAATAATATCATAGGTGATTTTTTGGGAGTTTTTCCACTGTTCTTTGTTTTCATGAATCATTTACCCCTTTCTTTCAATTTTCATATTAGATGTACGATAAACTCTAAAAATCTCATATAGAAATTTAAATTACCAACGTGTCATATTCTTCTCAAACTTGCTAGTATAGGATTTTTTTAATTCCTCTGCCGATATCCCATAACAAAGCAAAATGTCATTGTAATACATAAGAACATCTGCCAATTCTTCAATAAGGTTGGCTCTCAATTTTCTATCCTGACTCACAGTTTCTTCACCATGTTTCTTTATAATATCAATTACTTCCCCTATTTCTCCGATCATCCAAAGCAACTGATCTTTCCCACGTTCAGGGCAGATCGGTTTCCACTTATCCTTATACTTTTCCTGTAGTAATATTTGCATTTCAAGCATTTCATTGATTCCAAAATCGTCTATCATTTTACCTCTGTAACCTCTATAACTTCAAGATTTTCCGTTCTGTTCAACTTCCCAATATATAGTATTACATATTCTATTGAATCTGTATCCAATCAAGTATTGTTGTAAGGGGCACTTCATAGTTTTGAACCTTAGTATTATATTCATCCTCGGTAATCTCATTTCCATTTTGAAAATAGGTAAATACAGGACTATCATTTTCCAAATGAGCGACTGTAGCAAAAGAATCTATTAATTCAGGAGTAAATCCATCATTACCTATTTTGTAAAAATCACTACCATATTCAGCAGCGCTGCTGCTGTAAAGTACTTCTATCACACCATTTTCATAAAGGGAAAAATTCGTTCTATACCCAAAGTTTATTTCTGGAAAAATATGAACCACATTGGTTCCGTCATAACCATATAAATCATAATTCCAAGGAGAAAAATTTGGATTTGATACACTGTTTTCACCGCCTGCAATAACAAGTTCCATTGTTCCATTTCCATCTATATCATAAAATGTATAATAAATATCCTGTTTATGAGTACGGATTTCAAGACCAATATTTTCTCCAAAATTGCTCTCATAAGTATCTGAATCCCGAAGATCCATATAAAAGTCATTCTGAACCATATCACTATATTCTGCTAAAACATGATCATAAATATCTGTTGATAATACCTCTTGATGATCTTCTGTATTATTTTCATTTGTTATATTTTCATTTTGGCTTTCTTTTTTATATCATTATCTATCACCAAACTCATATCCGTTGAAATTTCTTCCCCAGCCCCAGTTGTTTCTATTTTCACTTCTTCCATTTTATCCATTCCACAGCCACAAAATAAAACTGTCACTGATACAAGCACTGCAGTCACTATGTATGTTTTATTTATTCTTTTAATTTTCATAAATTTCACTCCCTTAATTAAATTCTGATTTACCATTTACTTGTATAGATTATAGCATAAAACTTGCAAGCAATTCCACCAAATCTTTGGTGCTATATTCAAAAAAACAGAGAAAATCGGATTTCTATAATAGTCTCCAAATTTCCTCTATTTTCTTCTTATCTATTTTCTTCTTATCTATATTCTCCTAACCATCTTGTCGCACAGTGTGCCATATTGATATGTTCCATACAATTCAGCAGTATCCGAAATGATATTTTCGGCATTACCTATTACAATCTTTCCAATTGTGAGTATGCTTTCCTAAGTCGACTTTGCTCCTCTTGCAATTATAGGCTTTAAGACAAGAATGATATTAACCAATCCCTGAATCTCGTCTCAAATTTTCAAGTACTCTGTCTTCAATCATTGCCTTTGCCTCCATAAATATCTCTTTACTCAGCTGCGAAATATTTCAATCAACATTGTCTTCTGAATTGGAAAACCACTCATCAACAATTCTTTTTTCAGTATCGGAAAAACCAAAGTCATCTTTTGTATCGTTCCAAGATTTTTCATCGTTGTCGATACCATATCCAAAAATGACTTCATAATGATTGCCATTGTAAACCCAAGAAGCTTTCCATCTTGTACAATATCCTTTTTCCATTACTTTTCCATATTTCTTACAATATCTTCGAATAACCCTTTTTTTCTTCTTACCTATCTTTTCTTTTATATGATCAAACATATAGTTGCAAGGTATAAAACTTTTGTATTTCACACTCTTATCCAACATTTCAAGCGTCACACTTGGCAGACCATCAAAATAGAATGTTTCTGATAAAAATTGACTAAAAACAACCGAACCAATAATTTTATTATGAGAGATAACACTAAAACCTGCCTTAGAAAAGCAGAGCATGAAATTTTCATCACCAGCATACACATAAAACATTCCATCAATAAAAACTTCTCTGTCTTTCTTGATATTTTTATCATAATATGTTGCTTTTTCACAAATATATCCTGTGTCTGAACAATCCATAAACAAATCCATATTTTTATTAATGAATTTTCCATTTATCTTTAACAATGCACCATATTCTAAAATAGCCATATTTATCAAATCCTCCTTAGAAACATTATACAACTAACAGCTATTTAATATAAATAAAATCAGATAGGTTAAACTAATTTTAAGATTATCTTCAATCAAGAGAAGTGACTCCCCAAGAATACTATGTATTCAAATAAATTTTATTTTGACAATATCTTGCAAGTTGTTGTTGATGCAATACTAGTAGTATAAATCTGTCCTGTTCTTTATTTTGTAAATGTTGCAATGGTGTACAAATGGAACATAATAAAAAATTTAATAATGGACTACCAATCTTACACAAAG
>CAJMNU010000102.1 GCA_905214855.1 uncultured bacterium
AGAGGAGGGAAAACTTCCTGAACCGATCCGTTTTATCAAAGAACAGGAAAGTCATTGCTATATTTGCCAGAGAATGGATATGACATATCAGAGATATCTTGATACTTTTATCTATATGGTAAAACAGGACGGGGAATTCCTGAAAAAAATAGAACAGTCAAAAGGAATGTGTATGCATCATTTTGCACAGGTTTTGGAGAAATGTGAACAAAAACTGGATGGCGCAGAGAAGGAAAAGATTGTTTTGCTGCTTTACCAAAAGATGTCAGAGAATCTGGACCGTATTCAGGAAGATATTGACTGGTTTATTGAAAAGTATGATTATAGGAATGCAGATGCAGACTGGAAGAACTCCAAAGATGCAGTACCACGTACCATGCAAAAGATTGTAGGTGGTTATCCGGCAGATCCTGTTTTCAGGAAAGAGTGATAGAAAAAGAATTTTTGACCGAGAGGAATGGTATGGGAATTGGGACATGGGCTGCTGTGGGGGCGTTTACGGCATCTGCAGCAGCGATCGGAGGACTTTGTCGCTCCAATTACGAAAGAAAACACTTTGTGACAGAATGTTTTACCATCCAAAGCCCCAAAATCCAGAAGAAGACCAGGCTGGTATTTTTGACAGATCTGCACGATCAGGTGTTTGGAAATGAAAACGAACCTTTGCTGCAGGAAATTGACAGAATACAGCCTGATTTTATTCTGTCTGGTGGAGATGCGATGGTGGTTAAAAATAAAAAGGTAGATACCAGAGTCCCTCTGGCACTTTTTCGAGTGCTTGCTCAAACGTATCCTGTGGTATGTGCAAACGGGAATCATGAGACAAGAATGAAAAAAGAGCCGGATCAGTATGGGGATTCTTATGTATATTATAAAGAAAAACTGAAAAATTTGGGGATACGTCAGATTGAAAATGGAACATTACCGCTTACAGACTGGCTTATGGTGTCTTCTGTGGAACTGGAAGAACAGTTTTATCGGGATGGGATTCCTGCACGCATGAGAGGAGATTATTTGGAGAAAAAATTGGGGAAACCAGATCCAAAAGCATTTCAGATCCTTCTTTTGCATTCTCCGCTGTTTTTTAGAGCATGTAGAGAATGGGGGGCTGACCTGACTCTTTCAGGACATTTTCATGGAGGAACGATACGCCTTCCTCTTCTTGGAGGGGTGATGACACCACAGTTTCAATTCTTTCATCCTAAATGTGCCGGCTTTTTTCAAAAAAACGGCAAATATCTTCTGGTAGGGCGTGGACTGGGAACACATTCCATCAATATCCGGATTGGAAACAAACCACAGCTTGTGGTGATCGATCTGCTGCCACAGCAGATGGATTGAGTGGTGTTAGAAGCAGCAGATGCTGAAAAGAAAGGCAGTAACAGAACGATGGCAGAAATTTCCTATAAATTGGAGAAGTTTGAAGGTCCTTTGGATCTTCTTCTCCATTTGATCGAAAAAAATAAAGTAAGTATTTATGATATTCCTATTGTGGAGATCACAGACCAGTATCTGGAGTATGTCAGCAGGATGGAGAAACAGGATTTGAATCTGGTCAGTGAGTTTTTGGTGATGGCGGCAACACTTTTGGATATCAAATCAAGAATGCTTCTGCCAGCAGAGGCAAGAGAAGACGAGGAAGAGGAAGATGATCCAAGAGCAGAACTGATCGCACGTCTTTTGGAATATAAGATGTATAAATATATGGCAGAAGAGTTGGGAGAAAGGGAAGAAAAGGCTCAAAAAGTTCTTTTTAAAAAG
The DNA here is from genome assembly GCA_905214855.1 of uncultured bacterium. Taxonomy (GTDB): domain Bacteria; phylum Bacillota; class Clostridia; order Lachnospirales; family Lachnospiraceae; genus CAJMNU01. The sequence continues at coordinate 1,762 of CAJMNU010000102.1, forward strand.
CCGACGATCCCAAAAGAAGTAGCAAAATATGAAGCTCCGGTTGATTTAGATCAGCTATTGGACGGAGTGACACTGGATAGGCTGGAAAAGATTTTCCAGTCTGTTTTAAAGCGCAAAGAAGATAAGGTGGATCCGATCCGCAGCAAGTTTGGTACGATACAGAAAGAACCCGTTAGTCTGGAGGACAAGATGCATGATTTGATCTATTATGCATCACAGCATAAAAAATGGAGTTTTCGGGAATTTTTAATGGGGCAGAGAGACCGTTTTGAGGTTGTTGTTACCTTTCTGGCAATTTTAGAATTGATGAAGGTGGGATGGATCCATCTGACACAGGATAGTTTGTTTGGGGATATGCAGATAGAGACACTTGGCTCAGAGAAAGAAGAAAAAGAAATCCTAGAAAGGGTGAAAGAGCTTCATGCAGGAACAGGAATGGAATAATAGAATGGATATGGATCAGGGCAAAGGCAGAGTGGCAGTGACAGATGAGAGAATGCAGGAAAATGTTGTGGAAGCAGTTCTTTTTACAATGGGACAGTCTGTGGAGGTCAGCCATTTGGCAGCAGCACTGGGACAGGATGAAGATACCGCAGAACGTGCTGTACAGCGTCTGAAAAAGAGATATCAGGAAGAAGCACGGGGAATCCAGATCGTAGAGCTGGAGGGGCGATATCAGATGTGTACAAGAGGAGAGTATTATGAGTATCTGATACGGGTGGCATCCAAACCGCAAAAACAGGTTTTATCCGATGTTGTATTGGAGACACTTGCGATCATTGCATACCGCCAGCCTATTACAAAGGTGGAGATTGAAAAAATACGAGGAGTAAAATCAGATCATGCGGTGAACCGTCTGATCGAATATAACTTAGTATACGAAGCCGGAAGGATGGATGCACCAGGAAGACCGGCATTGTTTGCCACAACAGAAGAATTTTTGCGCCGTTTTGGGATCGGTTCTGTTTCTTCACTTCCGGAAATTTATCCAGAACAGGTAATGGAAATGCGTGAAGAAGTGGAAGAAGAGTTACAAGAGGAATTAGAAGAAGAGGAATAAGGCAGGGAAAACGCCAAAAGAAAACCTTGACTTCCATAAGGCACCGTGATAAGATAAAGACCTAAAAAACACAAAATATAGTTTTATATAGATAGAAAAACACAAGATATATAGCGGAGGGATGGGAGACATGGATCACAATGAGATTCAGATCATAAAGAAAGATGGTACAAGAGAGGACTTTCATGTACAGAAAGTGGTGGTAGCAGTAAACAAATCAGCTGATCGTGCCATGATCACTTTTACACAGGCAGAATTGAATTTTATCTGTAATTTTGTGACAGAGAAAGTAGAAGAACTGGGAGTGAAAGAGATTCGGATCGCTCAGATGCACAATATCGTAGAGGGAGCTTTAGAGAGGGTAAATCCGCAGGTTGCCAAGAGCTACCGTGATTACCGCAATTACAAGCAGGACTTTGTGCAGATGTTGGATGAGGTTTACAAGAAGAGCCAGTCTATCATGTATATTGGAGATAAGGAGAACAGTAATACAGACAGTGCGCTGGTATCCACAAAGCGCAGTCTGATCTTTAACGAGTTAAATAAGTCTTTGTATCAGAAGTTCTTTATGACCGTTGAGGAGCTGCAGGCATGCAGAGAGGGATATTTGTATATCCATGACATGTCTGCACGTCGTGATACCATGAACTGCTGTCTGTTTGATGTCAAGAATGTCCTGACAGGCGGATTTGAGATGGGAAATATCTGGTATAATGAACCAAAGACACTGGATGTCGCATTTGATGTGATCGGAGATATTGTGCTCAGTGCAGCAAGTCAGCAGTATGGTGGATTTACTGTTCCTAGTGTGGAGACGATCCTTGCACCATATGCAGAAAAATCTTATGCAAAATACATTCAGAAGTATGAGGAACTGGGAATTGACAAAGAAAAGGCTGAAAAGATCGCATGGAAGGATGTAGAAAGGGAGATGGAACAGGGATTCCAAGGATGGGAGTACAAGTTCAACTCCGTTTCTTCCAGCAGGGGCGATTACCCATTTATCACAATGACTGCCGGAACAGGAACTAGCCGTTTTGAAAAGATGGCAACTATCACAATGTTGAATGTGAGAAAGAAAGGACAGGGAAAAGACGGACATAAAAAACCAGTTTTGTTCCCAAAGATCGTCTTTTTGTATGATGAGAATCTTCACGGACCGGGAAAAGAACTGGAAGATGTATTTGAAGCAGGAATCGAATGTTCTTCTAAGACGATGTATCCAGACTGGCTGTCTTTGACAGGAGAAGGCTATATTGCAAGTATGTACAAAAAGTACAAAAAGATCATTTCTCCTATGGGCTGCCGTGCATTTCTATCTCCATGGTATGTCCGTGGCGGCATGAAACCAGCAGACGAGAAAGATGAACCGGTTTTTGTGGGAAGATTTAACATTGGTGTAGTCAGCCTTCATCTGCCGATGATCCTTGCAAAGGCAAGACAGGAGAGCAGAGATTTTTATGAAGTTTTGGATTATTATCTTGAATTGATCCGTAAGATCCATATCCGTACGTATGCATATTTGGGAGAGATGAGAGCATCCACCAATCCTCTTGCCTACTGTGAGGGAGGCTTTTACGGCGGTCATTTGGGGCTTCATGACAAGATCAAACCTCTTTTAAAGACAGCGACAGCATCATTTGGAATTACTGCATTCAATGAACTTCAGGAACTTTACAATGGAAAATCCCTTGTAGAAGATGGACAGTTTGCTTTGGAAGTCCTGCAGCATATCAATGATAAGGTGGAAGAATTCAAGGAAGCTGACGGCAATCTGTATGCAATTTATGCGACGCCGGCAGAGAATCTCTGTGGTCTTCAGGTAAAACAGTTCCGTAAAAAGTATGGAATTATAGAGAATGTTTCTGACCGTGAATATGTGAGCAATGGATTCCATTGTCATGTGACAGAGGATATCACCCCGATCCAAAAACAGGATCTTGAGTATCGTTTCTGGGAACTTTCCAATGGTGGAAAGATCCAGTATGTCAAATATCCGATCGATTACAATAAAGAAGCCATCAAAACGCTGGTACGCCGTGCGATGAAGATGGGATTTTATGAGGGAGTGAATTTATCCCTGTCTTACTGTGATGACTGTGGACATGAGGAGCTGGATATGGATGTATGTCCAAAGTGCGGAAGCAGCAACCTGACAAAGATCGATCGTATGAATGGATATCTCAGTTATTCCAGAGTAAAGGGAGATACCCGTCTCAATGATGCGAAGATGGCTGAGATCAAAGAGCGCAAGAGTATGTGATTTCTCTTTGAGAAACAAAAGAAAAACCTATACGGAATTGTTTCCTGACATTGCATTTAAAGGATAGATATGGTATGATAAAAAAGCCTGAAACAGAACAATACAGAGTGTTGTCTGTTGCTTGTGTTTGATTGCGAAAGAGAGTCTTTCAGGCAAAAATGCAAAGGAGGAAAATGAGTATGGAGTATGGGTACGGTTATGAGAGTGCCATATCAGGTGCAGTGCTTATGGTATACTGGGTGATCATGTTGAGTTTGAGCATTCTTGCGGTCATCGGTATGTGGAAGATGTTTGTAAAGCCTACGGAAACCATAACAAATAAATATATTGTAGTAAAGAGGGAGGATATAATTTTATGAGCAGTCCAAAGGTGTCTATAGTTATTCCCGTATATAACGTGGAAAACTTTTTGGAACAATGCATGGACAGTGCTATTCAACAAACGCTTGAGGATATAGAAATAATTTGTATTGACGATGGGTCCACTGATAAAAGCGGAGAGATTTTAGATGCATACACAAGACAGGATTCCCGAGTCCGTG
>CAJMNU010000103.1 GCA_905214855.1 uncultured bacterium
GGTACTGGGATCAAAAGAGCAACTCCCGGTTCCAACCAACATGGTCTTGGTCTTGCGATCAGGTTTTTGAGAAGAATATTTCCCACTAAAAATCCCAAAAGCAACGATAACAGCATTCCCATTCCCATCTTCCGAGTGTTTTTTCTGCACAAAAACAGAACTCCCAACAAAATCCAGAACCAACCGCCATTCCCCAAAAACGTTACTGCTTTCATAGATCCAGCCATGGTTCTCTCCATTCCTGCAGCCAATGAAGAAACATGAACTCAAACTCCACTCCATCACCTCTTATATTTTAGTTTTTATTTTTAGTTTAATTTCCCACAATGTTCCCTGATTTATTCTATCATTCTGTTATTCTACTCTCTGAGGCAGACAATCACGAAAGACTTTATCCATCTCCAAATACTGCTTTTTCAGGGAAACTGGTCTTCCCTCTCTGGATAAGAAACAATGTCTGCTCTCACCCACACAGCGGAGCTCTCCGGTTTCTTTATCTGTAATGGAATATTCAACAGTCATTTTAATCCCATTATACTCTTTTAAAATACAACGGATCTCCACTGTCTCCCCAAATCTGGTCATTGATTTATACTCACAGTGCATGGAAAGAACCGGACTTATGATTCCGCAGTCTTCCATCAGCTTATACCCAAGTCCCATCTGCTCCATCATATCACAGCGTGCTTCCTCAAACCACCGAATGTAATTGGAATGGTGAATGATACCCATCTGATCGGTCTCATAATACTGTGTTTTATGTTCATACACTCTAAATTCCATATATTCCACTCCTATCTGTCTCTATTTTGTCTGTCTCAAATGCGCCATAAAGAAAAACACTGCGGGCTTCTCACCCGCAGCATCCTTTTTTATTCTCCTAATCCACTTTCAATTGCCTTGGAAACTGCTTCCATAGCCTCTGCCTCGTCTGGTCCGTCACAGATCAATGTGATGTCTGTTCCGCACTTGATTCCTGCAGCCATTACATTCAATACACTTTTGGCAATGATCTTCTTTTCTCCACATTCAATGATGATATCAGATTTAAATTTCATTGCTGTCTGTGACAGCACTCCTGCTGGTCTTAAATGCAGTCCAGATGGATTTTTCACTGTTAAACTTTTTGTCAACATAAATATCCGTCTCCTTTTTCGTACATTTTCTTTACAATACACGAATCGTATTGCTGTTATCTGAATTTTATTACAAATCAGAACACATGTCAAGAGTAAAGCCTCACATGACTAAAGGCACGATTAAAGCAGTCCATATCAGCGGAATACATTTTTATTCTTCTTCCAAGTTTCTCCTACAAACAACAGTAACATTGGGAAAATTTCCAATCTACCGGCAAGCATATCAAAAGACAGTATCACTTTGGATAAGATAGAAAATCCACTAAAATTTGATGTTGGTCCTACCAGTTCCAGACCAGGTCCTATATTATTAAACGTTGCCGCAACTGCCGTAAAATTACTTACAAGATCTTTTCCTTCTACAGAGAGCAACAGAACAGATCCCATAAAGATCATGGTATATGCAACCATGAACACATTCGTCATTCTCACCACTTCATGTTCCACGATCTTGCCATCCATTTTTACTTTCTGGACACTTCTTGGATGTAAGAACTGATGCAGTTCTTTACGCACAGTCTTTGCTAAAATGATCAGACGGGATACTTTAATACCACCGCCGGTACTTCCCGCACATGCTCCCACAAACATTAAAATAACGAGAACTGTTCTTGATGTCTGTGGCCATAAATTAAAATCTGCTGTTGAGTATCCTGTTGTTGTGATGATAGATCCCACCTGAAATGCAGTCTGCTGTATTGCCTCTCCAAAATTATGGTAGATCCCTGCTCCCATAATATCCATACTGATAAGCAAAATTGCAACAGCAATAATAATCAGATAGCAGCGGACTTCCTCCATCTTAAATGCCTGTTTTGCCTTTTTTGCCAAGATCAAGAAATATACATTAAAGTTAATACCAAACAGAATCATAAAAATTGTAATGACAACCTGATGGTATATACTATATCCAGCCAAACTGTCATTTTTGATCCCAAAACCTCCTGTTCCTGCTGTTCCAAATGTCAAAGTCAACGCATCAAACAAAGGCATGCCCCCTAAAAGAAGCAATATGATCTGCAAAACAGTCATCGCAATATAGATCGTATACAAAATTTTAGCTGTTGACTTTGCAGTTGGAACGAGTCTGCTGACAGAAGGTCCCGGACTCTCTGCCTTCATCAGATTCATATAAGAACCGCCATCCATTGGCAGGATCGTCAACAGGAAGACTAAAACTCCCATACCACCAATCCAGTGTGTAAAACTTCTCCAGAACAGAATACACTTGGGAAGTATCTCCACATCAGCAAGTATGCTGGCTCCTGTTGTGGTAAAACCAGATACCGTCTCAAACCATGCATCTACTGGATTTTTTATAGAATCACTGATCACAAAAGGAATGCTTCCGACTGCACTCATCACAATCCAGCTCAATGCCACAGAAACAAATCCCTCTTTTACATAAAACACCCGATTCTGTGGTTTTTTTCTCGTCAAATACATCCCTGCTGCCAGAGTCATCACGATCGTTACGGCAAATGCCCATCCCGCCTTTTCCTGGTAAATAAGAGCTACCAGACAGGAAGGGATCATAAAAAAGCCTTCCAGCTTCAATACCCATCCTAATGTGTAGGTAATCATTGAAGTATTCATATTTATCCATCCTATTTTTTAGGCATCCCTATAATTTGCCCTATTTTTTCAGAATATCCTGAATGTCATGCAGTCCTTGCTGTGTTGTTACAACAATTACAGTATCTCCAACTTTAATCTGGTCATGACCTCGTGGAATCAAAATTTTTCCTTTGCGGTTGATACAGCCGATCAGCAGATTTTCTTTGATTTTAAGCTCCATCAACGTTTTTTCTGTTACTGGGCTTTCCTCTTGAATTGCAAATTCCAGCGCCTCTGCCTTATCTTCCAAAATTTTGTACAAAGTCTCCACATTACTTCCAATAGAGTTTTTCATAGCACGCACATACTGGAGAATATAATCCGCAGTAATATACTTTGGATAGATCACACTTCCAAGATCCAGCTTTTCAATGATCTCATCAAATGCGATCCGATTAACTTTTGTTACTACTTTCGCCTTAGAATGCTCTTTGGCATACAGGGTAAGCATAATATTCTCTTCATCCATGTTGGTCAATGTGACAAAACCTTCTGTCTGTTCCAGCCCTTCCTCCATCAACAGTTTCTTATCTGTTCCATCTCCATTGATGATCAATGCATCTGAGAGCTGTTCACAGAGGATATCACAGCGTTCTTTTTCTTTTTCAATGATAGAAACATCAATCTTCATATCCAGCAATTGCTTTGCAAGATAAAATGCAATCGTTCCACCCCCTACAATAATACAATTTTTGACCTGATTGGTCTTTAAACCAATTTTTCTAAAGAAAGCAGCGGCATTTTGTGGGGAAGCAATCAAAGAAACGGTATCTTCATTATGCAGCATAAAATCTCCATTTGGAATAAATACCTTTCCTTCACGTTCAATACCAACTACCAGAATATCACATTTCAGATTCTCTCTCATAGATGCCACAGTTGTATGATCCAGACTAAATTCAGGCAAAATCTTAAATTTCAGCAACTCCACTCTTCCTTTGGCAAATGTATCAATATGAATTGCAGATGGAAATCTCAAAAGTCTTGCAATCTCTGTCGCCGCAGCAAGCTCTGGGTTGATGATCATAGAAATCCCCAATCGATCACGTATGAAATCGATCTCCTGACTATACACTGGGTTTCTGACACGGGCAATCGTATGACAATGACCTGTTTTTTTTGCGATCACACAGCAAAGCAAATTCAGCTCATCAGATTCTGTCACTGCGATCAAAATATCTGCATGTTCTACTCCTGCCTCCATCTGTGTGTTGATACTAGAACCATTGCCCAAAATTCTCAATGCCTCAATATTTTCTGGTATTTCCTGTAATCTCTGTGCTGAATTATCCACCAAAACAAGATTGTGGTTTTCCATAAGCAGGCGTTCTGCCAGTGTCATACCAACTTTACCACATCCAATAATGATAATGTCCATTTTTTGATGATCCCTTTCCCTTTTATACGTCTGCGTTTTCTCTATGTGAAAAAACACATCCGCAATAATTCTGGCGGTACAGTCCATACTCTGCTGACAATTCTACTGACCGCTTATATCCATTTTTCTTTTTAAAATCAGATGGCAGATAAGACATTTTCTGTTTTTCTGCCTCATTCTCCCCAATCTCATTCAAAACATCTGCCGGTTTCAGCGGACTGATACTTAAAGTGGTAGTCACATAATCAAATCCGCCCTCATACGCTATTCTGGCAGCCTCTGCTAACCTGAGTCTAAAACAAACCTTACAGCGTTCCCCACCTTCTGGCTCCTGTTCCAGCCCTTTCACCGCATCAAAAAAATCCTGCGGCACATAACTTCCCTCAAAAAAACGAATGGGATATTTTGTCTGCATACTTTCGATCAGTCTTTTCTGTTCTTCTGCACGTGCTCTATATTCTTGTGGGGGGTAGATATTAGGATTGTAATAAAACACTGTAATCTTCATATAGGAAGAAAGATACTCCAGAACATAACTGCTGCAAGGTGCACAACAACTATGCAAAAGCAGTGTGGGCACTTCCCCCTTTGACTGCCACTCTTCTATCAAATGTTCCAGTTCTCTTTGAAAATTTCTTTGATTTTTATTCTTGCCTGATCTGTTCTCTTTGTGATTGTTGTTTTCATTCTCTGCCATCTTGTATATTTTTCCTTTCACATGATGTTATGAGCAAAAAATCTTGATCTTTTAAAATAAAGAGATACCCATTTCAAAATAAAAACTGCCTATTTTTTCATACTGTGCATGGCAAAAAACCGTTGCACCTGAAAAAAACAGGCAGCCCATATCTTTTTTGTTGGACTATCTTCCTAGAGGAAATTATGACAGAAAATCTCGAATCCTTTTACTTCTGACAGGATTTCTCAGCTTGCGCAAAGCCTTTGCCTCGATCTGTCTGATACGCTCTCTGGTTACTTTGAATTCTTTTCCCACTTCTTCCAGTGTACGTGGATGTCCGTCTTCCAATCCGAAGCGCAAGACAATAACCTGACGTTCTCTTTCCTTCAAATCTCCCAGCAGTGCATCAATATGCTCACGCAGCATCACGGATTCCACATTTCCTTCCGGAGTCACTACGTTATTGTCTGCCACAAAATCTCCCAGATTGGAGTCATCCTCCTCACCGATCGGAGTCTCCAGAGAAGCTGGCTCTCTGGCGATCTGCATGATCTCCATAACCTTGTCCTCTGTCATATCCAAAGCATCTGCAAGCTCTGTAACGGACGGCTCATACCCCAGCTCCAGCGTTAATTTACGCTGCATCTTGGACATCTTATTGATCGTCTCGACCATATGTACCGGGACACGGATGGTTCTTGCCTGATCTGCCAATGCTCTTGTAACAGACTGTCTGATCCACCATGTTGCGTAGGTGCTAAGTTTGTATCCCTTTGTATAATCGAATTTTTCCACACCTTTAATAAGACCA
>CAJMNU010000104.1 GCA_905214855.1 uncultured bacterium
CGGATTGCTCCTCTCTCTTTATCTACCTCACACAGACTGATCGGTCTTGGCAGTAATTTGGAACCATCCTGACAATATACAGATACAAACTGTCCCGGACATGCCTCCTGTGCAATCGGTGCTGCCTGAATCCACATGCTGAAAATATCTTCTGTAAGCTGCTGCTGACTCTCTTCAATTGCAGTCATCTTTGTATGTGCCATAATTCTTTCTCCTGATCGATTCTAATTTAAATATTTAACTTTTCTTCGATAACATTGCTATCAAATTTTATATTTTTATCTTACAGAACACGATTGATATCTGCAACCATATCAATAACAGCCTGTCTGGATGCATCACCAAAATTCTCTGCACCAAACTTCGCATAAGTATCTTTCTTGTAAGCAGCGATAATGCCTCTTGAAGAATTGACGATCGCACCCAATCCATCCTCATTAAAGCAATATCTCAGATCTTCTGCTGTTCCTCCCTGTGCACCATATCCCGGAACTAAGAAATATGTATGTGGCATCTGTTTTCTTAAAATCTTGCTCATCTCAGGATAAGTAGCTCCCACAACTGCACCTACATTACTATATGTTCCATCCATGGACTGATCTCCCCACTCTACCACTTTCTCAGCTACTAACTCATACAGCGGTCTTCCGTCAATAAGGCGATCCTGAAATTCTCCACTGGAAGGATTAGATGTCTTGACCAGTACAAAAATTCCTTTGTCCTCTGCATTGCAGACATCAACAAATGGCTTCACTCCATCTGTTCCAAGATATGGGTTCACTGTGATAAATTCTGTATTAAATCCACGAAGTACATTATTTCCAACCTTCACACTTCCAATATGTCCCATTGCGTATGCTGTAGAAGTAGAACCAATATCGCCTCTCTTGACATCTCCGATCACAATCAGTCCCTTTTCCTGACAATATGCCACTGTCTTTGCATATACTTTCAATCCCTCAATGCCAAACTGTTCATACATTGCTATCTGTGGCTTTACTGCAGGGATCAGATCATATGTTTTATCAATGATCTCTTTATTAAACTGCCAGATTGCGTCCGCAGCTCCCTCCAGAGTCTCACCAAACTGCTCAAATGATTTTTTTACAACATGTTCTGGTACATAACTAAGCATAGGATCTAATCCCACACAAATAGGTGCCTTTGTCTTTTGGATTTTAGATATTAACTGACTAATCATGAATATTCCTCCATTTTACTGTCACTCATACAATGAGTTATTTTTTCCATAATTAGTTTTATTTTAACATAAAATCCTATATTTGACAATGGCACCCGAAATGGATTTTATAGCTTACACATCGTATTTATTCGTGGTCTGGCTCACAAAGTTCCTGAATTTTTCTGTTGACTCTCTCTCTTGCACGGAGCAGGAATTCTTCTCCTGCCGGATAAGAAGAAAATGTGATCGGCTCTTCCAGTCCTTCCTCTACCAGACGAATCACAGTCTCATGATCTGTCAGTTTCTCCAAAAGCTGAAATGCTCTGACATCTTCCATCATTTCTCCTAATACTACCATACGAAGAGATTCCTCTGGTTTTCCATCTGCACCTGGATACACAATAAATGGATCTCCAGCCGGGAAAGAACTATCTCCATCTACTGTGAGATAAGGATTGATCTTTCTTACTGAACGCTCTGTATTATAAAAATTATATCCCCAATGCAGCGTTCCTTCCATTTGGTACTTAAAAATCTGATATCCATAGATACGATTTCTGGAAGACGGCATTGCGATCAATCTGTTTGACACCCCGATCACCTGACTAAGACAATAATAACTCCATATTTTACCTTTTCTCTTCTCTAAAAATGGAGTGATCGCATTAGAAGCGCATACCGGTTCTTCGATCAGCCCATTTTCATAAAATTGAACATCAGAAAGCGCATCCAGAATATGAAACTCTTTTAAATATGGAAAAACCAGATTTTTATTTCTTTGGTATTGTGGCAGATGATCTCCGTGTGGCTCATCTGAGATATGGAAATATACTTGATCTTTCAGTCCCCATTCCTTTAAATGAGATGTCAGTTCCGGAAGAAAACTTTTTAAAAAGGTATGATATGCTTCACCATCTGCTAAAGTATCCCATCCAAAAATCCTCTCTTCTTTTCCATCCACCATTGCCACGATCTTAGGTGCTGCTGTCGCCCCCCATTGTGTAAACAGATGTGCCATCTCAAAATACTGTATTCCACAGGAATGACACAGATCGATCCATCTCTTTAATCGTTCAAAACCAAACTGATATACTCCCTCACCTGTTTTGATCACATCGACTAACTGAATGGTTGTTCTCTCCATTCCAACTTCTGTATCCAGAGGAGGTGTAAAAATGGGAGTGAGGATCATATTACATCCACGCTCTGCTGCAGCCCTGATAAAGTTTTCCATGATTTTCCAATGTTTTTCTGAGAAAACAGGTACTTGATAATAATCTGCAAGACAATCCCCATAAAACCATTCTGTCCTCTTCAATGTCTGTGCTGGAAGACTTGCCCCGATCACAGTCAACACCTCTGTCTTTCTTGCAAGTTCTTCTCCATTCAGCCTTTGAATGGATAACGTGATTGGATAGTCACCCGCAGGACAATTTTGTGGGATTGTAACTTCTACCCAGACACTTCTCCACTGATCTTCCATTATACGGATCACACCATCCGTGGCATCCTGCAAAAGATCGGGATACATACCTGGTGTCTTTTTTATAAAATTTTCATCAGATCTTCCCGTTCTGCAGGGACAAGCCACCGGAACTAGTTTCACCTGTCTTACTGTACAAGGAAGCTCAGATTCTATCTGCACTTTTGCATATGTACTCAATTCTCCTGTAAAATAATAGGCAGCCTGAAATGAAAAATGTTCTCCTCCCAGAGCCGTCCATTGTGGACTGCATGCCTCCGTAATGCCATCCGCAAATACTTTTGCCATAGAGCTAACAATACGCATTGTAAGTTTTTTTTGATTCTGCATGTTTTTTCACTGCTGAATATACCCCCTTTGCCATTGGTTTCATATACAGCAGCATTCCCCTTTCTGATTTTTTATCTTTTTTCTTGACAACTGCCCCAAAATACGCTATAATATATTTGCATTTGAAAATGCTTTTGCGCGAGTGGCTCAGTTGGTGGAGTACGACCTTGCCAAGGTCGGGGTCGCGGGTTCGAGTCCCGTCTCGCGCTCTTTTTTATTTTTATTAATCAAACGTACTTATTGGACATATTGTAATGATCTTGGTTTCATGGCTGATTATGTGATATTACACTATTTGCTGTGAAACCGTTGTTATTATAGTATATTTTTTGGATATTTTCAACAACCATATATGTAAAATTATTTGACACTCCTCACAGCTAAAGCAGTGGGGGACGACACATTGGATAAATGAAACATGAATTAAAAAAATACAGACAGGAGGAAGATTTTGACAATTCAAAAATCTTCCTCCTGCTTTTTATCCTACAGCAATCCCATATGACTTCTTAAAATTTTATAAGAACTTCTTCATTTCTTCTACATTATTTTCTTCCTGACGAAGCTGTTTTTTAGCAAACTCTAATACTTCTGTGTCTTCTCCATCATATGCATGGACTTCTTTGGTCAGTTCTGTTACTCCCATCTGATTTCCTTTGAGTATGATCTCCGCCAATTTGGATGTAGAAGGATCCATCATATTCTTTAGATCAGACATCACATTTGCCATCATCTTTGTCATGGCAGGAGCATCTTTCGCTTCTCCTCCATCTCTGATTTTTAACATCTGTGCGCTCTTTTTCCACGCTTCCTGATACTGTACCATCTGACATTTCACTGCCCGAATCAATCCCGCATCTTCTGTCAAGTCCAAAATATGAGCTAAGGCATCCATTCCCATATCTGCATTTTTATGAATTGACTGTAACATCTTAATCTCTTTCGTCATCCAAGAACCTTCTTTCTGGCATATTTTTATTTCTTTCTCCCAGAAATACTATGTGCAAAAACGACGATTCTATTCACAAAAATAACTTCTATTCCTTTTATTGTGCGATTTTCATTGCATGAAGTGCATCCTGATCCATACGCTCAAAATCTTCTCTGCTCAGATCTACCTGTACAGATTTCAGATTTTCCTCAATCTGCTCCATCTTTCTCGCACCACAAAGTACATTAAAGCTGGAGCTTCGCATCATCGTCCAAGCGATCACAAGGTTTGCAAGGCTGCATCCATATCTGTCTGTCAGATCACTCCAGCCAGTGAGCATTTCATTAGCAATACGGATATTTTCCGGTTTCCACCACAGTTTGTTTGCTCTTGCCTCACCTGCTTTTACAACTCTATCATTTGATACTTTTCCGGCAAGCAGTCCCTGCTCAATTGGAGAATATGTCTGTAATGTGATTCCATGTTTTTCACAATATGGCAGCAGTTCTGGCTCTACCTTTCTATCCAACATACTATATTTTTCCTGAATCACGTCCAGATCTCCTGCTGCTGTATATTCCTGAAGATGGCGAAGTGTCACATTAGAAGCCCCAATTGCACGGATCTTCCCCTCCTGCTTCATTTTCATCAGCTCTCCCATCGTCTCTTCTACAGACACTAATCCATATGTTTGACACTGCCAATGTGTATACAACACATCAATATAATCTGTACCAAGTTGCTTTAAACTCATCTCCAAATCTCTTCGGATCGCTTTTGGTGAGAGATCACGATGCACTTCATGTCCCTCCTTGGAAAAATGAAGTTCTCCCCCATTATCATACCACTGTAGGGCACATTTTGTAGAAAGGATCACTTTGCCACGTCTATCCTTGATCGCCTTTCCCACAACTTCTTCACTGTGACCAAATCCATACACTCTTGCTGTATCTACCCAGTTGATCCCACCATCCAAAGCTGCATGAATAGTACGGATAGATTCTTTATCGTCATTGTCTCCCCACCATTGACCTCCACCAATTGCCCATGTTCCCAAAGACATAGCACTGACTTGAATTCCTGATTTTCCGATCATACGATATTTCATATTCCGCCTCCTTGTCTTATATAAAATTTTGGTTTTATATTTTCCTTAAAAGCAGAACAGACATGACCGAAATCATGCCTATTCCAAAACATTTACATATTACTTTTTACATTATCAATGTCTTCTATCTTCCGCACTTTCTTACAGTACGTCCAATGCCTCTGCCAAAGCCAAGATTGTCAAAGACTGACCATATGCCATTGGAGCGATCAAAATATTCTTATAGTGATCTGCATCATATCCCATACCGGTTCCGCCAGAAACATTTAATACAGTTCCATCTTTATCAATATTCTTCATGATGGCTGCAACTGCCTTTACGGCACACTCCAGATAAGAATCATCCAGAATTCCCATCTTGATACCTTTCAAAATACCAGCTGCGATCGCTGCTGAACCAGACACTTCCTCGTAACTTGTCGGATCTGTCAGGACAGTATGCCACAGACCGCTCTCACTTTGCAGATTTTTCAGCGCTTTTACCTGAGCCTTATAGGTATCTACTACAAACTCTTTTACACCTGCATTCATCGTTCCATGGAACATTTCAATGTA
>CAJMNU010000105.1 GCA_905214855.1 uncultured bacterium
TAAAAGGAAAGGGGACTGAAAAGATGGAATTAAACATTGTGTTGCCTAAAAAGAAACAGTATTATATTCAAAATCAAAATAGAAATGAAAAAATTGAACAGTTACATGTTCATCCGGTAGAACCTAAATATGTGAAAAAGGATTTAAAATGGGCTAAAAAGTATCAGCCAGTCTATGAGCTTGGAATACGAAGAAAAGAACCACAGTATGTTCTTATATATGGTGGAAGCAGAGAGGAACGTCTGATCGCAGTTTCCTATCTTTCTGGTATGATCCTTTCTAAGAGATCCGATGTGGATAACGGGATGTTGGAGGATGATATGGATACAGAAAATGTATGCACAGAAAATGTATGTACGGAAGATCCATTACACATCCCTTTGATTAAAGAAAATGAGTTGGAAAGTTTTTTGACTGGAAAAGATGATTCTATATTATTTGGAGGAGATTTTCTTTTAGGAGGTCAGGAAAATCAACAGAATATAAAACCATATTGGTCAGAACATCATCGGGAAGCTGTCTGTGTGGAGATGGATCTGGATTTTTATTATGGAGAATCAATCCATGATATGATAGAAAATTTTCGGTTTTTTGATTCAAACTCACAGGTATATATTCTGTTGCAAAAGGGCAATAATTTTTTCTGGAATGATGAGAATGAGTTTCAAAAAGAGAACAGCAGATTAAGTGAAAGCGATATACTCTATATCAATATGTTGAAATTGCACCTTCTGGCAGATGAGATCTGTCTGGAAAGCGGGAGATCTGAAGAATACGATAAGGTTGTTTTTGCATCGTTATTAAAAAAATATGGATTAAAAGCGAAAAAAAGATTTTCATATAAGAATGTTTTGCAGGCAGTCCGACAGACAAATTATCAATATGATAATACATATTTGAACCAGATCGTATGTTATTGTAAAGCAGAACGTGACAAAAAAGATCTCAAGGGAAATATAGTAGGAGAGGAAGATTTTGATTTTCTGAAACTATATGAGGAAGATAAGCAAAAAGTGGAATTCGGAAAAAAGAAAAGTGCCAGAAATCGTTTGAAAGATGAATTTATTGGTCTGGATAATGTCAGAGAACAGGTATTGCGTTTGGCAGATATGCTTAAATTCAACCAGTGTCGCAAAAAGATGGGGCTTTCAGGAGATTACCACAATACCCATGTTATGATCGGACCTCCAGGAACTGCAAAAACTTCGATCGCTCAGTTGATGGGGCAGATGATGGAAGAGGAGGGACTGCTCCCGCAGGCACGTTTCATCGCAGTCAATTGTGCAGAATTGAAAGTAGCTTATGTGGGTCAGACTGCCCCGAAAGTAAAAGCATTGTTTGAGGAGTATGACTGTATTTTGATCGATGAGGCATATTCTTTAATGGCAGATGGAGCGAATTCCGATTCTTATTCAAATGAAGCAATGGCACAGCTTTTGGTGGAATTAGAGGAACATGCTTTAGATAAAATGGTGATTTTTGCCGGATATGGCGGAAAATCTGTCCGTGCTGAGGACAATAAAATGCAGATATTTTTGAAAGCAAATCCCGGTATCAGAAGCAGGATCAATTCTACTTTCGTATTTCAACCATATTCTTCAGAGGAATTGTGGCAGATTTTCAAAAAACAGGCAGAACTTCTTCAATATGAGCCAGATCCGGATGCAAAAGAAATGGTAGTTTCTTATTTTGAAAAACGAAGAGAAGATGACAATTTTGGAAATGGAAGAGAGGCAAGAAGATTATTGGAACTTGCCACTTCTTATATGGCAGAGCGGATCATGAAAAAGGATACAACAGAAAAAGAAGATTTTGTCCATCTGAAGAGTGAAGATATCAGAAAAGCGATTCTGGAGATGAATGAAGCAAGTGAACAGCAACATGGCAGCGAGAAGAATAAAATCGGATTTTAATGGTATATGTCGAAAAAAAAGAAGAAGAGAAAGGGATTTGGAAATAAATGGGAAAATTGAGAAAATGATAACAAAAAGTAGCGAAAAATGTAATAAAAAGTATGAAATGTGATAAAGTTTTCTTGCTAGTCGCTCAGAAATATGCTATTCTAATACAAGAATTACGCAGTGGAATTTATTTGTATTTTGGCAGTAAAAATTTGGAAATTTGGTGTGGTTTCCCTGCTGAAAAATAAGTAAAAAGTAGCTGCGAGATCACAGTACAGTAGGAGGAAAGAGATGAAAAGCATGATTCTGGATGCCGTCAAAAAAATGTACAGACGGCCATTCTACAGGCTTTTGATGTTCATTTTGGGATTGCCAACATTTCTGGTGACCTTTGTGGTTTATCTGATGCACAATTCCGGAATCAACAAAAAGCAAAAGCAGGAAACGGCAAGACAGGAAGTGCTTGCTGCTCTGAAGGCAGATGGGACTTTGGAGCGCCTTCAGAAAGATACGGAACAGTATCTGAGAAATAAGAGAGCTTTTTTTGCCACCAAGGAAAGCGATAGCGAATTGATGAAACAGGTGGAAAAGAGTGTTCAAAAAGAGACAGAAGAAATGGTAAACAGAAAATTGCAGGAAAATGCAGAACTGCAAGATGTTTTAAAAAAGACTTCTTTTGTCAATGTATTTGACACATTAATGGAAAATACTCTGTTTGTAGTATTTTCTGTCATTACATCATTCCCGTTTTATATTTTAACACTGATCTATGCAAATCCATATGGAAAGTATATCTTGGAACGACTTCTTATGATGATCTTCGTTGTATTTGGTGTTGTATTCCTTGTATTTACCATCCTTCATATGTCTCCGATGGATCCGGCAGTTAATATTCTGGGACAGACAGCAACAGAAGAACAGATTATAGAGTTTAACCGCATGTATGGACTGGATAAGCCATATTTGGTACAGCTTGTAGAGGTATTTAAGAATATCCTTACATTTGACCTTGGAAACTCTTATCAGGGTAATGAGGTAGTATTTGATGCTATTATGAGAAGATTCCCGATCACATTAGAGTTGACAATGGCATCTCTCATCGTTGCAGTTGCTATCGCAATCCCAGCAGGTATTATATCAGCAGTAAAACAGTATTCTTCTTATGACTATGTTTTCATGCTTCTGGCACTTTTGGGTCTTTCTATCCCGAACTTCTGGCTGGGTCTGATCTTGATCTTGAACTGGTCTATTAATATGGAATGGCTGCCAGCAACCTACTCACCAGATAACTGGAAAACTTTGATCATGCCAGCGATTGTACTTGGAACTGCACTTGCAGCGAGCGTGGCACGTATGACCCGTTCTTCCATGTTGGAGGTTATCAATGCAGATTACATCGTCACAGCGAGAGCCAAAGGTCTTAGCAAGATGAAAGTGATCATGAAACATGCACTTGGTAATGCTATGATCCCGATCGTAACTGTAATCGGTCTGCAGTTTGGTGGTATGCTTGGTGGTTCTGCTGTAACAGAGAAGGTATTCAATGTCAATGGTATCGGAAGTTATATTGTAGACAAGCAGTTTGTTCCGGATATTCCGGTCGTGCTTGCCGGCGTTGTATACGTGGCGATCATCATCAGTATCGCAAACTTGTTTGTCGATATCCTGTATGCATTCTTAGATCCACGTATCAAATCTAAGATTAAGAGTTCATAGAAGGAGTCGGCATGGAAAATCGAGAGAAAGAATATATAAAAAGAGAACAAAACAGAAAATTAAAAAAAGTACAGGAATTTAAGGCGACTGGTTTTGCAGCAGGCGCAACGGTGATCCTTACATTGATCCTGTTATTCAATTCCTATAATTTTAAGACAGGTGAGATCAATCAGTCCATGCTGCTTTTGGCAGGTGGATACTTCCTTACAGCTCTTGTACAGTTTGGCATCTGGTTCAAAATGAAGAAAGAGGTCTGTCAGGACAATAAGCTGAAAAAGGGAACACGCCTTTTGGGCTATGTGATGATCCTTTTCCTGCTCACCGGTAATATTTTTGCAGCGATTGCAGGTTTTCTGACGATCAAAGAAGAAAAAAATCTGGAATATCAGCTTTCTATCTACTCTCTTCTGACAACACTTGGGGTTATGCTGGTATCCCTGATCAACTTGTTTAAGCCTTATGTATCCAATACATTTATGATAGGAATGATCCTGTTAGGTTTGGTAGCTTTGATCGATGTTGTCACCATGGTTTGGATTGGAAAGGGTGTAAAGGGAAAACAGGTTGATCCGAAATTAAAATGGGCGGCAGTTCTCCTTCTTTTGACAGCACCTACCGGAAATATTTTCGCATTGGTTTTGAGTCTGGTGCTGTTTACAAAAATCCGTCATAGAGATGACATGGCTACTGTAGAGTGGATCGAAGTGATCCGCCGTATCTTCCGTGATAATATGGCATCTTTAGGATTCTTTGTGGTTACATTCCTGTTGTCGATCTCTATCTGCAGTTATCTGACATTTGATTATTTTGTAGCAACAGAGAATGATTACAGTGCGATCTTACTGAGTCCATCTTTGGTATATCCATTTGGTACAGATAACTATGGACGATGTGTATTTACAAGAATTGTATTTGGTGCGCGTATTTCTCTGGTAGTAGGTATGTTGTCTACCTTAGTTCCGATTATCATCGGTGGTATTTTAGGCGCAGTAGCAGGATTTTATGGAAACAAGATTGATAACAGCATCATGCGTGTGCTGGATATTTTGTACGCTGTTCCTGGTATCCTTTTGGCAATTGCAATCGTAGCAGCATTTGGTACAAGTACATTTAACCTTATTATGGCATTGAGTTTGGGAAATGTACCTGTATATGCACGTACGGTCAGAGCAACTGTTCTGGGACTTTCTAATAGTGAGTTTGTTGAGGCGGCGAGAGCCTGCGGAGCAAAAGATCATGTGATCATTTTAAAGCATATTCTTCCAAACTCTATGGCACCGATCATTGTCCGTGCAACATTGAGCATTGGTGGCGCTGTGTTGTCTACAAGTAGTTTGAGCTATCTGGGATTGGGTGTAGAACCACATATTCCAGAGTGGGGCAACATTTTGAAGATCGGAAGCAAGTATTTGGAGACAAATTCCTATCTGGCAATTTATCCAGGTCTTGCAATTATCGTTCTCGTGTTGGCATTTAACTATTTAGGCGATGGTCTGCGTGATGCGCTGGATCCTAAGCTGAAATAAGTGGAGGAAACGATGGAAGACAATAAAGAAACTATTTTGCAGGTGAAAAACCTGCATGTACATTATGTAACAGATGATGAAGAAGTAAAGGCTGTCAATGGAATAACCTTTGATCTGAAAAAAGGTGAAAGTCTTGGGCTTGTGGGAGAGACTGGAGCTGGAAAGACAACGACAGCTATGGCGATCATGCAGCTTATCCCAGATCCGCCGGGCATTATTACCGAAGGTGAGATTTATTTTAAAGGTCAGAATCTGATCTTTAACACAGATAAGGAAAATCAGAAAATCCGAGGAAATGGAATTTCCATGATCTTTCAGGATCCAATGACTGCGCTGAATCCGATCATGACGATCGGAGATCAGTTGACAGAGGTTGTCATGAAACACCAGAAAATGGGAAAAGCAGAAGCTCAGAAGAGAGTAAAGGAGATGCTTGAGATCGTTGG